>CAXBPN010000010.1:0-24617 GCA_963977515.1 uncultured Flavobacteriales bacterium | reverse complement strand
AAAGTGGTTGATGAAGCATCACCTACATTAATCCTTAAAATATCATCTTCTGAACTTCCGCTAAAGATTAACCCAAGCATCATAATTAGGTTTGTACCTATAATTACCCATGCCAAAATAGCTTCATCGAAAGGTATTATATTATAATGTTCAACAATTTTATTAAACAATAAGATAGTAACCAATCCTCTCGGTGCTATTAACATTTGAGGGAAAATAGTACTTTTTAAAAACACTTTTAAATTTAACGCACGAGTTAAAAAGATAACTAGCATAATCATCACAGAAATAACAATTGCTTCATAATTGAATAAGCCTTCGAGGTTCATTGTTAGTCCAAACACCACAAAAAAGAAAGTACGAATTAGGAAAGAAGTTTCGTTAGTAATAATGACAAATTCTTGTCTTATTTCTTTTACTTTATCATGATTAATTAAGCTTTTTAACTTCCATCTAAAAAAAGCATGTGTATTATTTAATACCAACCCAAAAATTAAAATAATAAGTAAAGCAGAGTAATGAAAATACTCTCCAACAGAATAAAGTAAAGCCAAGATGGATAAAAACAAGAAAAATTTTATTTCTGTTTTAATTTTATGAAACACATAAACTAAAATATAACTCATTACAATAGAAACTCCTACTGATATTACAATATTCCAAGAAATAGCTTCAAAATAAGTTTGTCCTGCTGGAGGTTCTTTTATCCAAAAAGCAAACAACATAATGCCAAAAATATCAGATAATGTCGCCTCTAATACCATAAATTCTTTTTTCGCTGGAATTAGTGTATGAACACTTGGAATAACAATAGCACTACTTACTACCGACAACGGAATAGCATATAAAAACGCATCCATAAAATTTATTTCCAAGAAGTAATAAATGATACCTGAAATTAAAGAGTTAGTAACCCCTAAAATTAAAACAGAAGTAGCAAAAGCTGCCAATATCGTTTTTATTTTATTTCGATGTATTTTTATATCCAAAGCACCCTCAAGTACAATCATCATTAACCCAACAACACCAAGTAAACTTAAATACTGACTTAAATCGGGAATATTAACACCAAACGACTTTATTAAAAACTGGATAGCAACACCTGTTCCTATTAAAAATATTACTGAAGGAATTTTTGTCCATTTAGATATTTGCGTAAACAAATAAGAGAATACAATTAATAAACTCGCTAATATTATAACAACATATGGGTTTTCCATAAACTAAAATTGATTTTAGTGCAAAATAAAGTTTTATTTAAACAACTTCATATTAAGTTCTCACTCTTTTATTTAAATAAAAAATTACTGACTATTGAAATAAAGTTAACAAATAATGGTATCTCAATTTATTTAGCCTACATTTGCCAAATATTATAATTAAATAAATTTATTAAAATGAGTAAAGGAACAGTAAAGTTCTTCAATGACACTAAAGGTTTTGGTTTCATAACAGAAGACGACAACAACAAAGAACATTTTGTACACATTTCAGGTTTAATTGATGAGATCCGTGAAGGTGACGCAGTTGAGTTTGAATTACAAGAAGGTAAAAAAGGATTAAATGCAGTAAATGTTAAAGTAATTTAATATTCACTTTTTATAACTTATTTGCAAAAAAGTCTCGACATCGTCGGGACTTTTTTATTTTCATATATTTATACCTACATTAATTAATATAGCCTATGAGATTTTTTATGACCTCTTTATTGTTATTTATAGCAATAACCATTCATGCTCAAACCATTTATTCTAAAGCGTTTGGAAATCCCGAGAACAAAGCTGTAATATTTTTACATGGTGGTCCGGGCTACAATAGCTCTACATTTGAATTTACAACTGCTCAAAAACTAGCTGATGCTGGATTTTATGTAATTACTTATGACCGAAGAGGCGAGGGCCGCTCCGTTGACACTAAAGCAAAATACACTTTTCAAGAAACATTTGACGACCTCAACAGTTTGTACAAACAATACAATATTAAACAAGCAACACTTATAGGGCATAGTTTTGGAGGAATAGTAGCAACTTTATACGCGAAGAAACAAGCAAAAAATGTGGCTAATATTATTTTAGTTGGAGCACCTATTTCTTTACAAAATACTTTTAAAACAATTATTAAAACAAGCAAAGAAATTTATACTACTAAAGATGACAAGACAAACCTCAACTATATTAATATGCTTGAAAATATGGATACAACTTCAATAGAATATAGCTCTTATAGTTTTATGCATGCCATGCAAAATGGTTTTTATACTCCTAAAGAAATGAGTGATAAAGCCAAAAACATTTACGCTCAATTTGGTACAAATGAAGAATTAAAAAAATACAGCTCACAAATGGGTTATGAAGCGCCTCAAGGTTTTTGGGAAAACGAAAATTATACAACCATAGATTTAAAACCCAGCATTAAATTATTGTTAGAAAAAGGAGTTAAAATCTATAGCTTATATGGTAAAGACGATGGATTGTATTCTACTAAACAAATTGATGACTTAAAAAAATTAATTGGAGAAAGTAACCTCCAATATTTAGACAATTGTTCACACAGTGTATTCATTGACCAACAAACTTTATTTATTAAAGCAATAAAAGACTGGTTAAAATAAATCACTATCTTAGTTGTGTAAAACATTAAGCTTTAATGGAAAATACCAACTGCCCCAATTGCAGCCATAGTATAGAAGATCATTTTTGCACGAATTGCGGCGAAAAAAGGTTTAAGCGTATTCAAATGAAAGATGTTTGGAGTGACTTTATTTCAAATCTCATCAATATTGAAGGACCAATTTTAAATACCGTTAAAGATCTTTCTATTAGACCCGGCAACATGATTCGGGATTATCTAAATGGAAATCGTAACAAATACTATAAACCTTTTCAGTTTTACATTTTGGCAACCACCTTATATTTCATTTTCTTTTATTTGTGGGGTAACCAAATGCTCGAAATGTTTAGCGATTTAGGTGCTAATTATAACACCTCAGCAAGCAGTGAGCAAATAGCAAAATTTCAAGAAAAAATGAGTGAGTTTCAGCAAAACAATATGCGGATATTCACTTTTCTACAAGTGCCTATTTATGCTTGGCTAATTTGGTTATTTTTTAGAAAAAAAAGTAAACAATCCTTTACTGAAACATTAGTTGCAAGTCTTTACATTATGGCTCAGGCTTTATTGTTTGGTGTAATTTCAACTCTTTTTGTGTTTGTTCACTCTTCGCTACCGATGATTATTAATACCGTTTTATTATTATTTTATTTACCTTGGGTATTCAAACAATTGTATAATGAACCAACTTTCACTACCATTCTTAAATCGCTGGCAATAATTATAATTGGTTTTGCTTTATATGGTATTTTAATGGGGATTATTTCTTTGGTTTGGCTGATTTTAATTAGCAATTAATTTACTAAACTCCCACAACACTCAATTCAACTCTACTCCCCCTTATTAAATGCAATATGGAAAATGGCATCTCCTTGATGCACCAAAGGCGAATGATTTGAACAAATAATTACGCCATCATGCTTAGAAATCACTCTTTTTTCAAAATCTCCAAATGGGTCGGAAATAGAACCTAAAACAGTTCCTTTTTTAACTTGGCTACCTAAACTAATAAATGTTCTAAACATGCCTGAATGACGAGCCCTCATCCATGAAGACTCAGTAAGTGTAATAGGTTCTGCATATATTTCTCGACTTAATTCTTTAGAAAAATTTCTCATTCCTAAATTATGCATCACTCTTAATGCTCCATTTACGCCTACTTTAGTTACTGCTCTATCTAAATCAAGTGATTTACCTCCTTCAAACAACAATACTCCTACACCAATTTTATTGGCTTCACTTCTAAACGATTTGGGTAATTCTTTTGACAATAAAACATAAGGAGCTCCAAACACATTAGCTAACTCAATACTTTTAGGGTTTTTCCCTTCTATTCTTAAATGCGTGTAATTAAATCGGCTACTTGCTCCCGTGTGATAATCAATACAATATTCAACTTTAGGAATAACATCCTTCATTAAATAATAAGCAAATCGACTTGCCAACGAACCTTCTTTTGAGCCGGGGAAAACACGATTTAGATCCCTACCATCTGGAAATTCTCGAGTTTTATGTAAGAAACCAAATACATTTAATACAGGAATACAGACTACTGTTCCACACTCTGGCTTATGGTAGCCTTTAGAAATTATTTGACGAACAATTTCAACTCCATTTACTTCATCGCCATGAATACCCGCATTTAATAAAATAACAGGCCCTGGTTTTTCTCCTCTAGAAATAATTACGGGAACTTCAACTGCTGTTCGCGTATGTAATCGGGCTATATCGAGGTTAATCTGAACGGTTTTACCTCTTTCAATATTTTGCCCTAAAAACGAAAATATATCCTTATCCATGATTAAACGTGACGTTCAATATATCTAATTATTGTGTTTGCAATATCTTTTCCTGTAGCTGCTTCAATCCCTTCTAAACCTGGCGAAGAGTTTACTTCCATAATTAATGGACCTCTTTCTGATTGTAGCATATCAACACCTGCAATACCTAACCCTAACACTTTAGTTGCTTTTAAAGCTGCATTTTCCTCCTCATCAGAAAGTTCAATAATAGTTGCCGAACCTCCTCTATGTAGATTTGAACGGAATTCTCCTTCTTTCCCTTGTCTTTTCATTGCACCTACAACTACTCCATCAACAACAAATGCGCGGATATCAGCACCACCAGCTTCTTTAATAAACTCTTGCACAATTACTCTTGCTTTTAATCCATTAAATGCCTCTAACACCGATTCTGCTGCATTTTTATTTTCTGCCAATACCACTCCAACACCTTGAGTTCCTTCCAACAATTTAATTACTAAAGGAGCTCCTCCAACATTTTGTATCACTGATTTTACGTCTTTAGAATAATTGGTAAATGCAGTTTTTGGTAATCCAAGACCTGCTCTAGCTAATATTTGTAAACTTCTTAATTTATCTCTCGAACGAACTAAAGCTTGCGATTCTACAGCCGTAAAAGCTTTCATCATTTCAAACTGACGAACAACTGCTGTTCCGAAAAAAGTTACTGATGCTCCAATTCTAGGAATTACGGCATCAACATCTTCTAATGGTTTTCCTTTATAAAAAATTTGTGGTTTCTTTTTTTCAATAACCAAGTCACATTTTGTATGGTCAACAACCAACATTTCATGTTTTCTCTTTTCTCCAGCTTCTACCAATCTTCTGGTAGAGTATAAATTGGGGTTTCTTGATAGTACTATAATCTTCATGCTTGTGGGTAAATTTTAATTATATTTTTTGATGATTGGTTCGTTAATGCTGTATCAACTATAAATTTTTTTGATAAAAACTTTCTTCCTATTAACACATGAAATTTCATACTTCCTCTTTCAGTTAATGTTAATTCGATAGGTAATAATTGGTTAAATATTTCAATTTTTGTTGTTACACTGTATCTTTCTTCTGTAATTCCATTTGAACTTTTTACTCTTCGTATTTTATAATTCTCAAAAACAAACTCTTTTTCGTGATATTGTTCATGCTCTGGATCTAAAAAATTACATTTAATTTTTTTAACTCCTTTATCTTCAAACTCGGCAATATTATGACAATGAAAACTAGAAGTATAAGCTCCTGAATCAATTTTAATTGGAATTTCAAAGAGATTTAAATCTGGAAAATCCGCAATATCTTGCCGACCAATAATTATTTTTTTGTTCATTTTTCAAAAAAACCTACTTGGATTATCGTACAAATATGCTCAATTATTTTAGAAATCATGCTAAAGCTAAAGTTTATCCTTTAAATTAATAATAATATGATTAAATTTAATCACAAATGAAATTTAATAACCTACTATATAAAAGCACCTTAACACTTATTTTTATTGTGTTTTCTTACCTTTTAAATGCGGAAACCTCAGAAAAAGAGTTAAAAAAAAATTTAGCTAATGCTAAAGGAATTAGCGATTCTATCATTGCGTTAATTGATTTAAGCGAACATTATCGTTTTACAAAACCCGACAAAGGGTTAATATTGGCAAAAGAGGCACTCAACTTAAGTTATAAAATTGAGGATACTACGCTAATGATTAAAAGTGCAAATAAGTTAGCCATTTTTGAAAAAGAAACTAGTGAAAATACCTCTGCACTCAAAACAATTTTAAAATCATTGAATTGGGCTAACAGACTGAAAAAAGATACTTTAATTGCTAATACACATCTGGTTGCTGGTCATGTTTATTCTAACTTAAAAAAAGAAAAAGCTGCGGTTTACTATTACAAAAAATGTTTGCAATTTTTTAAATCCATAAACGATAGTAGTGGTGTAAGCTATACTTATTCTGGTTTGGGAATAGTATATTATGACAACAAAAAATATGATGAGGCATTAAACAATTACCTAAATGCAGAAATTTATTGGGTAAATAAAGAAGCTTCTTTAAAGGCAGATTTATGGAATAATATTGGTGCATTGTATATCGAAAAAGGAGATTTTCAAAATGCACGCTATTATTACAACAAAGCCTTATCTTTTTACAAGTCAGAAAACTGGTTGAGTGAAGTTTCCATGGTTTATTATAATTTAGGAGAACTTTTTTTTAAAGAAAATAAAGCTGAAAATGCTAAAGAGTGTTTTTACAAATCATTAGCCATAGGTAAAAAAATTGGCAGTTATACTGAAATTATTTGGGCTTATCATGGATTATATTTAACCGCAAAAAAAACAAACCAACTCCAACAAGCACTTCTGTGTTATGAACAATACACCAATTTAAAAGATAGTGTGCATAACTTACAAACAAAAAAAGAAGTAGAAGAATTAGAAGCCCTTTTTAATCAAGAAAAACAACTCCAAAAAATTAAAGACCAACAACTTAAAATTGTGCAATCAGAAAAAAAAGTTGAAAGTGAAAAATTAAAGAACTTAATCTTTATTGTATTTATCATCTTTATTTTAGTGCTTCTCGCCTTAGGTTTCTTTCATTTTCAGAAATCAAAAAAACAAAACAAAATTTTAAAAGAGCAACAAGTAGTAATTGGTAATACGCTAAAAGAAAAAGAACTTTTACTGAAGGAAATTCACCACAGGGTTAAAAACAACTTACAAATAATTTCTAGTTTATTAAACTTGCAACACAATGCGGTCGATAATGAGCTTACACGTTATGTTATAGACGAAACACAAAATAGAATTAATGCAATTGCTTTAGTTCATCAAAAACTTTATCAATCGCAAAATATTGGTCAAATAGACTTTGATTCCTACCTAACAGAGTTAGTTGAGCAACAACGCATTATTTACCAAAGCAAAGAAATAGCGGTTGATTGTATTGTTGAGGCTCCTACCAACACTAAACTACATCTAGATAGTGCTGTTTCATTAGGTTTAATTGTATCCGAATTAATTACAAATTCTTTTAAATATGCTTTTAACGATAGAAAAAATAATATCTTAACTGTTCAACTTTCTATTCTTGAAGACAAACTTTATCAACTTGTAATTAGAGATAATGGTATTGGTTTACCTCCTGAGTTTGAAAAAGGAGGAACAGAATCGTTAGGTATGGATTTAGTAAAAATTCTTACCGAGCAAATTGATGGAGAGCTGACCATTAAAAATGATAATGGTGCTTACTTCTCTATTACTTTTAGAAATGATTAATAAGCCCTTTCGTTTCTACCTTCGTAGTAATAAATAAAAGCTTTATTTACCACCTTATTACCTCCTGGTGTTGGATAATTCCCTGTAAAATACCAATCTCCTGTATGATTTGGGCAAGCATCGTGTAATCCTTCAATGGTTTGATAAACGATATCAACCTCAGCATTAATAGTTGGAGGTGTTAATAATTCAGATATTTTCTTAGAAATTTCTTCTGCAGTAAAGGCGTCATAAATTTCCTTAACATGATTTACAATTTGCTCTTTTGGATGATTTTCTTGAGCCTTACATTTATTGTAAACATCAGTAATCAACTGTGTTTTACCATTATCTTTTAACAACTCAATAGCCGCTTGAAAAGCAATAAAATCATTCAGTTTCGCCATATCAATTCCATAACAATCTGGGTAGCGAATTTGTGGAGCCGATGAGACCACTACAATTTTTTTAGGATTAAGTCTGTCTAAAATTCTTAAAATACTTTGCTTCAATGTTGTTCCTCTTACAATAGAATCATCAATAACTACCAAATTATCAGTTGGATAAACGCTACCGTAAGTAATGTCATAAACGTGTGCCACTAAATCGTCTCTGCTATTATCTTGGGTAATAAAAGTTCTTAGTTTAGCATCTTTTATGGCAATTTTTTCTATTCGATTACGTAATGCTAAAACTTCTTGTAATTGTTTATCTGAAGGAGTATCTCCTAACTCTTTAATTTTTCTTAATTTAATCTTATTCAACTCCTCTTGCAAGCCTTTCATCAACCCGTAAAATGAAACTTCGGCAGTGTTAGGTATAAATGAGAACACAGAATTCTTTAAATCGTAATCAATAGACTTCAATAATTGGTCACATACGTTTCTTCCGAGTTGTTTACGCTCTTTATAAATATCTTTATCACTTCCTCTCGAAAAATAAATTCGTTCAAAAGAACAAGCTGTTTTCTCTAAAGGTTTCCTAACTTGTTTCATACTCGTATCACCATCTTTTTTGATGATTAAAGCATGTCCTGGTATAATTTCTTGAACACTATCAATAGGCACATTAAAAGCTGTTTGAATAACTGGTCGTTCTGAAGCTACAACTACCACCTCATCATCTTGGTAATAAAAAGCTGGTCGAATTCCTGAAGGATCTCTCAACACAAAAGCATCACCATGCCCTAACAAACCTGCCATTGCATAACCTCCATCCCACTCTAATGCAGAATTAACTAGCATTTTTTGCACATCTAATTCAGTTGCTATTTTTTTAGATATTTCTATGTGATTGTATCCTAATTCTTTGTATTTATCAAACAATTCTTGGTTTTCTACATCTAAAAAATGGCCAATTTTTTCCATCACAGTAACGGTATCCGATTTTTCTTTTGGATGTTGCCCAATAGAGACTAAGATGTCAAAAAGTTCGTCAACATTGGTTAAATTAAAGTTACCTGCAACTACTAAATTTTTAGTCATCCAATTATTTTGACGTAAAAACGGATGACATTGTTCAATACTGTTTCCTCCAAAAGTTCCATAACGAAGATGACCTAAAGAAACTTCACCTGTAAAGGCAACATTTTTCTTCAACCAATCTGCATCTTTCATTAATGCAGGGTCTTTATCGTAAACCTCTTGAAACTTATTATTAATTTTTCCGAAAATTTCTTTAATAGGTTGGTCTGCATTTGAACGGTATCTACTAATATATCGTTGACCAGGTTCTACATCAAACTTAATGTTAGCAATTCCAGCACCATCTTGTCCACGATTGTGTTGCTTTTCCATCATCAGGTACATCTTATCTAAACCATAAGTTGCTGTGCCGTATTTTTTAATGTAATAGTCAAGCGGTTTTAGCAATCTTACCATTGCTATACCACATTCGTGCTTAATTGCGTCGCTCATTTTTTGTTTTTAGTAGTGAAATGCTTTTGCAAAAGTAACCCTTTTTTTAAGGTTGATAACAAAAAAAAGAGGTACATAAATTTTGATTTATGCACCTCTTTTTAACAATTATTTCTATTACTTTACAACCTCTTGCCCTTCATCTATCCATGCAGTAATTCCACCATCTAGGTTATATACTTTTGTAAATCCTTTTTCTTTTAAAATTTCAGCTGCACCTGCACTTCTTCCTCCTCGCTTGCAATACACAAAAACTGGTTTTGTTTTATCCAATTTCTCTACTTGGCTTGCAAAATCATCATCGTTGTAATTCATTTTTTCAGCATCAGGAATTGTTCCTTCTACCCATTCTTCTGGGGTTCTCACATCTAACACTGTTCCTTCTGTTGCAATTAAGTCTTTAAACTGACTAACTGTTACATCAACTATTATTTCTTCTTGTTGAACAACTTGCTCAGTTGTTGCTTCAGTATTTGAATTGCCCGAACAGGAATACATCGATACTAATAAAACACTACTTAATACAACTATTATTTTTTTCATATTATCTATTTTTATTTTTCAATTTTAAGACCTTGTTCTTTCCAGGCTGTAATACCACCTTTTAAATTAAAAACTTTTGTAAAACCTTTTTCTTCTAAAATTTTTGCTGCACCAGAACTTCTCCCCCCTCTTTTACAATAAACAAATACTGGTGTGTTTTTATCTAATTTTTCTATTTGCTCAGCAAAATTATCATCATAATAATTTATTTTAGTAGGGTTAGAAATCGTTCCTTCAGCCCACTCTTCAGGAGTCCTAACATCTAAAACTATTCCTTTATTAGAAGAAACTAGTTTGTTAAACTGGCTAACATCCACATCATGAATAACAGATGTTTGAACTGACTTTTGTGTTTCTTGAGCTACGCTAGTTAAAGTGGTCATTAAAAATGACAGGCTAAATATTAAAAATAATTTTCTCATATTATAAATGTTGATTAATCAAAGTTACTAATTCATTCGCTGGAACAACACCTGATTGCTTCCAAATTTGTTTTCCGTTTTTAAATAAAATTAAAGTTGGCACACCTCTTACCTGATAAGCCGCTGCTGCTTGTTTATTTTTATCTACATCAACTTTTATCACTTTAGCTTTTCCTTGTACTTGATTAGCAACCTCATCTAAAATAGGCAACATTGTTTTACAAGGGCCGCACCAAGTAGCATAAAAATCTACTAAAACAGGTACGTCCGAATTTATAAGTTCATTAAATTTAGACATCTTTCTTCTTTTTTAATTTCTCGTCTATTAAATCACCTAATAACCACCCCATTATTGCTCCATAAATTGAAGTTCGATACCATACCGAAGTAATGGCACAAGTGCCACTTGCACAACCTACAAAATACCAATAACCGTAACCAACTATTGCTCCTACAAAGGTAAGCATTATTGAAATTTTCTTTTTAATTATCCAACTTTTCATTCTTATTCTTTTACACCACAACTTCCTAAAATATCGCTTAATAAACACCATCTAGTAAATGAAGTTTGCAATAAATTAAGTCCTACAAAAGCATTAATTAAATAAAAATACTCATTTACAAAATAGCCTAAAGCCAATCCTATTAATATAAAAGATCCAGCTATTCCTTTTATCATTCTTTCTCTCATTTTTTTAAGTTTTAAGTTTATATAAATTTTTCTACTGGTAATTGAAATGCATGTAAAGGTGCAATTCGGTCTTCATTTGCATTAATTTCTGCCACTTTCTCATAAAGTAATTCAGTATTACCATTGGCGATAAAGGCAAAAAACATAATGGACAAATCGGTATCTTCATCACTTCCAAACCAATTACTTAAATCAACTTGTTTTTGTCCAGATTTTATGCCTTCAATATCTACTTTACTGTAAATGGGAATGTTTGAGTTTTTAAATATCGTGGCTATTTCTTTTTCATGTTCAGCCATCCCTAAAACGATTATTAGTTTCATAATTTTTAAAAGTTTAATGTTTGTGTTTTTCTGTCATATAATACACCAATGGCACTATAATTAATGTTAAGAAAGTTGCAGTAATCGAACCTCCCATTAACGAAATAGCTAACCCTTGAAAAATAGGATCAAAAAGGATAATAAATGCTCCTATTACGACTGTTCCTGAAGTTAATAAAATTGGTGTTGTACGCACTGCACCAGCTTCTATAACAGCCTGCTTTAATGGAATCCCTTCTTCTAATCTTAACTCAATAAAATCGACCAAGAGTATGGAATTCCTCACCATTATCCCTGCTAAGGCAATTACTCCAATCATTGATGTTGCTGTGAAAAACGCACCTAACATCCAATGACCAACTAAAACTCCAACTAATGAAAGTGGGATTGCCACCATCATTACAACTGGTGCTTTAAAATCTTGGAACCAACCTACAATTAAGATGTAAATGATAACCAAAACAATGGCAAAAGCACTTCCTAAATCTCTAAATACTTCATAAGTAATTTGCCATTCACCATCCCACTTAACACTATAATCTTGTTCCATAAATGGTTGTCCTGAAAAATATTCATTCAACTCATAACCTTCTGGTACTTTTATTTCTTTTAGTTTTTCAGAAGCATCCATAATTGCATAAACCGGACTTTCTAAATCGCCAGCAATATCAGCAGTTACATAAACTACTCGTTTTTGATTTTTTCTGAAAATACTCTTGTCTTTTAGTTTTTCTTCAACGGTAACAATATCGCCCAACGCAACCATTTTACCTGATTGAGACAAAACAGTTATTTTTTTCAACTCTGCTAGCGATGAACGTTCTTCTTCGTTTAATCTTAACGTAATTGGTGTTGCATTCACTTCGTTTTCGTTGCGTAAAAAAGAAACTGTTTTTCCAGCCAAAGCAGTATTTAAAACACTATTTACTTTTTGCACTGAAACGCCAGCCAACATTGCTTTTTCTTTATCTACATTAAAATTGTATTCAACTTGGTCATCTTCTGTCATCCAATCTACATCTACCACATCGTTAATACCTTTTAACATCTCTTTCACTTCAAAAGCAATACGTTCTTGTTCTTTAAGATCTTCTCCGTAAACTTCAGCAACTACAGTTGCAATTACTGGAGGTCCTGGTGGAACTTCAACCACTTTAACATTTGCATTGTATTTCGCACCTATTTTTTGTACTCCTGGTCTAATTCTTTTCGCTATATCATGACTTTGGATACTTCTATCTCCTTTATCTAAAAGGTTAACCTGAATATCAGCCATATTGTTATCGCTACGCATATCGTAATGACGAACTAACCCGTTAAAATTGATTGGTGCTGCTGTCCCTACATAAGATTGATAGTTAACAACTTCTGGTTGTTTTTTAAGATATGCCGCTATTTCTTTTGTTACCACCGCTGTTCTTTCTAGCGTAGTTCCTTCGGGCATATCAATTACAATTTGAAACTCGTTTTTATTATCAAATGGCAACATTTTTACGGCTACTAATTTGAAATAAACCAACGACATTGAAGCAATCAATAGAACGGTTGTTACCCCAATAAATGTCCATCTTTTTTTAGGATGTTCAATCATTGGCTTCATCAACTTATCGTAAGATTTATAAATCCAAGTATCTTCTAAAACAAACTCTTTTTCTTCGTGTTTATCGTTTTTTAACAA
The DNA here is from genome assembly GCA_963977515.1 of uncultured Flavobacteriales bacterium. Classification (GTDB taxonomy): domain Bacteria; phylum Bacteroidota; class Bacteroidia; order Flavobacteriales_E; family Vicingaceae; genus Vicingus. Next base: position 11,386 of record CAXBPN010000010.1, on the reverse strand, counting down.
ACGATAAGCCAACCAAGGTGTAATGGTAAGTGCTACAATTAACGAAACAAACATGGCTACTGATGCTCCAATTGGCATCGGACTCATGTAAGGTCCCATTAAACCAGATACAGCTATCATTGGTAAAACCGAAGCAATTACTGTGAATGTTGCTAAAATTGTTGGATTCCCTACTTCGTTAATCGATGCAATTGCCGCCTGCATAAAGGGTTTTTTCTTCATCTTAAAGTGACGGTGCATATTTTCGGCAATAATAATGGAATCATCCACCACAATACCTGTTACAAATACTAAAGCAAAAAGGGTAATTCTATTTAATGTGTAGCCAAAAACATAATACACAAACAAGGTTAATGAAAATGTAATCGGCACCGATAAAAACACTACCAATCCACCTCTCCAGCCCATGGAAAGCATCACAATTATAGCCACCGACAGAATAGCTGTTGCTAAGTGTAGGATTAATTCACCTACTTTATGAGATGCTGTTTCTCCATAATTTCTGGTTACTTCAATATGTACATCCGAAGGAATTAAATCAGCTTTAAGCAAATCAACTTTTTCAATTACCTTATTGGCAATTTGCATCGCATCAGCTCCTTTTCGTTTGGCAACTGAAATAGTTACTGCTGGAAATTCTTTGGTTGAACCTTCCATCTTTTCTGCTTGTTGCTCACTTAATCCAAATGTTACATATTCTGTTGGTATTTCTGGACCATCAACAACTTTAGCAATTTGCTTTAAATAAATAGGTGCTTGATTAACCACTCCTACAACCAAGTTTTTTAAGTCGTCAGAATTTTTCAAAAACTTACCTGTTTCCACTAAAAACTCTTTATCATTTTGATTAAAAGCTCCCGATTGCTGTTGCTGATTGGCAACATATATCGCTCCCATCACCATTTCTGGATCGAGATGATAAGCAGACATTGCTTCTTGATTTAATACCACTTGTAATTCTCTACTTCTACCGCCATACAATTTAGTAGCACTCACATCTTCTACTTTTTCAATTTCGGCAGTTAGTTCTTCAGCAATACGTTTAATTTCAAAATCGTTGTATTTATCGCTCCATAAGGTTAAACCTAATGCTGGCACATCATCAATGGCTCTGGTTTTTACCAACGGCATACTTACGCCTGCTGGCATTTTATCCATATTTTTTTGAAGCTCGTTGAATAATTTTACAATACTTCGCTCTATATCATCACCAACATAATAACGCACGACTAAAAATGCTTGTCCTTCTAACGATTGTGAGTAAACATACTCAACACCTTGTATATCTGACAATATTTTTTCAATAGGTTTTACTACTCTCGATTCAACCTCTGTAGCACTTGCTCCTGGATATTGGAAAAAGATATCTGCAATAGGCACGTCAATTTGAGGCTCCTCTTCTTTTGGAGTTAATAAAGCACTGTATATTCCTACAACCATAAACACAATCATTAACAAAGGTGTAAGCTTTGAGTTAATGAATTGTTTGGCAATATTTCCTGCTATTCCGCTCATAATAATTTTTTATAAAAATTTAGTGGTTAGTTTTCAGTAGCTAGTAATTAGGTTTTCGATAATAAAAACATGTAACTATTTACTGATTACCTATTTACTTTTCACTAGTATTCCGTCAGTAATTTTTGATTGTGATGAAACAATAATTTTTTCATTTGTAGTTAATCCTGATAAAACTTCTACATTGTCACCATATTCTTTCCCTAATCTTATCCACCTTAACATAGCCTCGCCTTGTTGATTTACAGCATAAATCCCTGTTAATTGACCTTTCGTAACAATGCTACTTTTTGGAATTAACAGTTTATTTTCTTTGTTTTTTAACAGACTAATTCTAGCGAACATTCCTGGTTTTAAACTTTTGTGTTGTTGATTTAAAGCGACAACCACTTTATATTGTCCAGAAAAAGAAGATGATGGAATAATACGTTCTACCACTCCATTCATTTCAGTTAAATCTGCATCTTTCACTGTTATTTTAATTGAATCGTTTACTTCAAACTGACCAATTTCAAAAGCAGGTATATCTGCCTCAATTTTTAATTCTTCCATCGATTCTAAAGCTAAAATCGGTTGCCCTGGATTAGCCATATCACCCACGTTAACCATTTTTTTAGAAACAAATCCATTTATTGGAGAAGTCATATTCGCATAACTCAAGTAGTCGTTAACCTCAGCCAATTGGTGCTGTGCTTCTTTATATTGTGTAATTGCAGCTTCTTTTGCAGCAGTCATATCTTCCAACTCCTTTTGTGTGGCACTTCCTTTTTCAAGCAAAGCTTTTATTCTGTCGTAATTTTTAATGGTGTTTTCCATATTAGTTTTAGCTGCTTGCACTCCTGAGTTTGCTGTATTTTGTTTAGCCGTTAAATCGTTGCTTTTAATTTTAATCAACAACTGACCTTTACTTATTTTTTCACCTTCTTGCACCAAAACAGCAGCAACCTGACCAAATATTTTGGTACTCAACATCAGTTTATCATCAGCTTTTACAGCACCTGAAAAACGATTTTCACCAACCATTTCGGAGTATTTTACTATTTCGGTTATTACCTCAACCGACTGTTGTTTTGGTGTTTCTTTTTCTTCATCACCACACGACCAAGCCAATAATGCAATTGCTGGTATAATTAGATATAGCTTATTTTTTTTCATCGATTTGGATTTTTTTATTTTGAGATTTCTTTTTCTAACAATAGTTCTAAATTGAAAACCAGTTGTTGATAGTTATTAATTGTTTGTAATTCGTTTATCTTTTTTGAAAACAATACTGCTTCCGCTTTTAAAACATCTGCTGTTTTTTCTAAGCCTTGTTCGTATCTATCCGACTTTAATCGAAATGATTCTTCAGCCTGAGCAACAGTTAACGAGGCTAACTCCACTTGTTTTTTAGCCACTAACAATTGGTTTTTTACTTGAGTTAACTCTCGTTCGCTATCCGAAAGTTTTTCGTCATAACTCAATTGCATCATGTTTTTTTGATGTTTCATTTTTTGCCATTCTCCAACGTTTTTTCCTCCTTTAAAAATGTCCCATTCTAATCGTGCTCCTACCAAATAATTATTTGCGTTTGTTCCAAAAATCACATCATCATTAAACTCATAACTTCCAAAAGCATTTAAGCGAGGTAAGAATTTAAACTTTGCACTATTCAACATGCGATTACTTGCTTGTAATTGAAGCGACATGGCTTTCATGTCTGAACGATCAGAAATACTTGTAGCTCCTAATTCTGCTAAATTCACATTAGTAAAATTTTGTATTTCATCTGAAAGATTAAGTTTTGTGTTTGGCGAATAGCCTAAAAAGTGTGCAAACTGAGCATTTACATTGCTAATTTGAGTTTCGGTTGCCAATAAATGGCTTTCTATTTCGCTAATGCGTAATTGCATGTCTAACAAATCAACTTTTTGAATTAAGTTTTGCTCATAAAAATTTTGAGTTACGGTAAGTCCTTCATCCAAAGCTTTAGCCGAAAGCTGTAACACTTCTTTCTGTTTGTTTGCCAATTGCAATTGGAAATACAAGTATTTCGCATTAAGCGAGATTAAATTTTTTGTCCATTGTAAGTTTAATTCGGTAGCTTTTACATTTGCAGAGGCAGCACTTCTACCAACAAAAGCATCAAAATTTAACAGGGGTTGCTCAACTTGAATTCTTGTGGTGAAATTATCAAACGCATCAGGGTCGTTTAACAATGCTGGATTAAAATCGGCATTGGTAACAATTGCTTGTTTTAATCGAAAACCAAACACGTTTAAAGGGTCGGTGGTATTAATGTAAGTTTCAGAAACATTTACATTGGGTAAAAATGCAGCATTTGCTTGCATTAATTCCGATTTTGCCATTCCTAATTTGGCTTCTGTTTTTTTTACCTGCCAATTACTTTTTATAGCCTGATTAACAGCTTGATCTAAGGTTAGCTCTATTGTTTCTTGTGCAAAAGTTTTACTGCTAAACACGAATAATGTAAAACTAATTGCAATATTTATATATGTTGTTATTTTCATATTTAAGGATAAATAAAAAGTTTATAATTTACATTTTTCCATACAACCAATTACAGTTAATACTTCTTCTAAAGCAACTGTATAATATCGGCTTGTACCTTGTTTTGAACAGGTTAAAATTCCTTTTAACTTCATCGTATTTAAATGATGTGAAACTAACGATTGTTCTAAATCAAGTGTTTCACATATTTCGTTAACTGACATTTGCTCATTTATAGCCAAACGATTAATAATAGCCAAACGAACAGGGTGGCCTATTGTTTTAAGGATAAAAGCCACCTTTTCTAATTTTTCGTTATTTATAATTTCTGCTGTCATAATTTAAAACAAAAATACATATAGTTTTTTATATATGAAATATTTTTCATGTTTATTTTTTACGAAAAATTATTCCAAGGTCCTCCATTGTATGCTTCAATTCCATTTCGCTTTAAAATTGCAGTAGCTTGACCGCTTCTCATACCAGAACGACAAATTAAAACAATAGGTTTTTTTAGTTCCTCAATTTTTTTCACTTTACTCTCTATCGTGTCTAAAGGAATATTTTTAGAACCTTTTGCATTTCCTGCTGAAAATTCAGCTGGAGTTCTCACGTCAATTAATACCGCACCATTCGTAATTAATTCGTGGCAATCTACTTTTGGGCCTAAGCCAAATATTTTTCTTAAAAAGCTCATTTTATTTAAAGTGTTGCGTGATGAGAAATCAGTGATGAGAAGTCAGACAACTCATCACTCTTTACTCATAACTATTAATTAAATCATTCTCATGGCAACCATATTCCAGCCGCCACCATTGTATATATTATCTACCCCATTAGCTTCTAAAAACTGAACTGCTTGTCCACTTCTATTTCCTGATGCACAACATAAAACCAATGGTTTTTTCATGTTTTTAAATTCTTCAATTTTATGAGGAACTTGGTCTAAAGGAATATTTGTTGATCCTTCAACACAACCCTCTACAAATTCTCCAGGCGTTCTTACATCTATAATTGTTGCTTCTTTTAAATTTACATTCTCGTAACTCATTTCTTCTCTTTTTAATTTTTATAACATTGTTGTAGGACAAGCATATTCAGATGTTTGAATGTTTTCACATTTTTTAATCCCTGCAAAACCTTCATCAACATTTACCAACCCTTTAAATCCTAAATTTTTCAATATTGAAATAGCAATAACCGAACGATAACCTCCTGCACAATGCACATAATATTCTTTGTCTTTATCTAAGTTTTTATAACCTGTCATTATTCTATCTAAACAAGAATTGATTACTTTATCGTTTACAATGTGCTCTGAATAATACTCTGATTCTTTTCTTACATCTAAAATATCTACATTGTGTTTTGAAATGCTATCCGCAAATTCTTGTGGGGTCATATTTAGTAATGCATCCGCTTCTTCTCCTGCTTGTTCCCAAGCTTTTATTCCTCCTTTTAAATATCCTTTTACATTATCATACCCAACTCTTGATAAACGAGTAATCGCTTCTTCCTCTCTGCCTTCAGGAGCTAGTAATAAAATAGGTGTGTTTAAATCCTCAATTAAGGTTCCAACCCAAGGAGCAAAACCTCCGTCTAAACCAAAAAACAACGAGCCTTTAATATGCTCTTTTATAAAATTATGATGATGACGAACATCCATTACCAAGGCATTCTCTTCCTCTCTTATTTTCTTGAATTCAGCTACCGAAAGAGGTTTATTCGCATCTTTTAAAATATTGTCATAGCTTTTATTTACCCCTTTATTCATCCCTACATTTTTGGGAAAATATTGAGGGGGAGCAACTAAACCAGTTGTTACTTCTTTAATAAACTCTTCTTTAGTCATATCTGTTCTCAACGCATAATTCGTTTCTTTTTGATGACCCAACGTATCGTAAGTTTCTTTACTCATGTTTTTACCACAAGCCGAACCTGCACCATGTGCTGGATAAACGATGGTTTCATCAGGCAACACCATTAATTTATTTCTTAACGAATCAAATAAATGCCCTGCTAAATCTGCTTCAGTTAAATCTGATTTTACTGCTAAATCTGGTCTTCCAACATCTCCAATAAATAAAGCATCTCCAGTAAATACATAAGGTGTTTCTCCTTCTGCATCTATCAAAAGATAAGATGAAGATTCCATTGTATGCCCTGGAGTGTGTAATAATTTTAATTTTATATCTCCAACCTGAAACTCTTCTCCATCTTTACCTGAGTGAATTTCAAATTCAGTTGTTGCATTTGGTCCAAAAACAATTGTTGCTCCTGTTTCTTTTGCTAAATCTAAATGTCCTGAAACAAAATCTGCATGAAAATGCGTTAAAAAAACATATTTAATTTTTGCTCCTCTACTTTGAGCTTTTTCAATGTATGGCGTAGTTTCCCTTAGTGGGTCAATAATTGCGGCTTCGCCATTTGATTCGATGTAGTAAGCCATCTCAGCTAAACATCCTGTAAATAATTGTTCTACGTACATGATTTTTTATTTTAATTAATTAAAAAATAATTCTTTTATAAATATATAAGTGCCCATTACTAACACAAACCACCCAAAAGCTTTCTTTAATTGAATTCCGTTAACTTTAGATGATATTTTTTGTCCGATAAAAATTCCTAAAACTGCTAATCCTGTGAAAGGTAATAATACCTGCCAATCAATTGTTATTGTATTTAAACTTCCTAAAAAACCAAAAAAGGAATTCATTGAAATAATTGCTAAAGAAGTTCCAACAGCAACTTTCATTTTTAGGTTATTTAATTTAGTTAATGCAGGGATAATAATAAACCCCCCGCCAGCACCAACTAATCCTGTTAAGGCACCTATTCCTAAGCCTCCAACAAAATTTAAAACCCGATTCTTTTTATGAACATTTAAGTCATTAATTTCTGTTCGTCCCTTTATCATTATTAAAGCTGAGCCTATCATTATAATCGAAAATATTCCTAGAATAAATACACGATTAGTCAACTCATAATCTCCCATAAAAAACAACGATTCTGGAATAAGTGGAACCAAATATTTCCGGGTTAAAAAGATTGAAATAATGGTTGGTATTCCAAACATTAATGCTGTTTTAAAGTTTACTTGTTGTTTTCTAGATTTTATTATTGTTCCTATTAAACTAGAAAAACCAACAACAAAAAGGGAATAAGCAGGAGCAGTAACTGCTGCTTCAACACCCATTAAGTAAACCAATATTGGAATTGCCAAAATAGAACCTCCTGCACCTATCAACCCTGATGAAACACCTATTAAAATAGCTAAAATATATCCTACTATTTCCAATTAGCTTAGTGTAAATAAGAGTTTAACATCCAAAGTGTTTTTTCTGTTTGTGAGATATAATCACTCATTAAACTAGCTGTTCCTTCATCTTCGGCATCACTTGCTTTGGCTAAAATTTCTCTCTCTAATTGTATTAAAGTAGAAAAGTTATTTACCACAATTTTAACACCCTCAATTCCATTTGTTACACCTTTTTCTTCTTTAATGTTTGATGTTTTAAGGTAATCAGTAAACGTATGTAAAGGCTCTCCTTCTAGTGTTAAAATACGCTCTGCAATTTCATCCACTTTAATTACAGCATCATCATAAAACTCTTCAAATTTTAGGTGTAGCTCAAAAAACTCACGCCCTTTAATATTCCAATGTAAACCTCTTAAATTCTGATAAAACATTTGATAATCAGCCAATAACTGATTTAACTTTTTAGCAAGTTCTGTTGCTTTTTCTTTTTCAATTCCTATTAAATTTTTCATAATTTATTTTTTTTATGATCATATTATTGTTGACACTTATCGATACAACTTACAATTTGAGACAGCCTTGGATGTTTTAGTTTATAATAGCTATTTTTCCCGTTTCGCTCACTAATCAACACCCCTTTGTTTTTCATTATACTTAAATGATGAGAAGCTACTGCTTGCTCAATATTTAAAGCTTCATGTATTTCAGTAACCGTTAAACTTTTATTATCCGATAGCATATCTACTATTGCAATACGCATTGGATGAGCTATTGCTTTAAGCATTTCCGATGCATTTTCAAGTTTTTCTAATTGTATCATATATAGTTATATATATTTATAAATGTAAAGTTACATATAATTTTATATATATGTTATAAAACACATTTTTTATTTTAAAATTAGCTACTTTTATAGCTCAAAATAACCCAATGGAAAAGATTAAAAATTACATAAATGGCGAATTAGTTAACCCAATTGCTGGGAACTATATTGACAACTACAATCCTTCAACAGGAGCTATTTATTCGTTAATTCCTGATTCTGATGCAGCTGATGTTGAGTTAGCAACCAAAGCAGCCAATGCAGCTTTTCCATCATGGAGTAAAACGCCCAAAGAAAAAAGATCTCGCATTTTACAAAAACTTGCTTTTTTAATTGAAGAAAACTTAGACCGTTTAGCTTTAGCTGAATCGAAAGACAACGGAAAGCCTTTAAAACTGGCTAAAACAGTTGATATACCAAGAGCTGCTGCTAACTTTAATTTTTATGCTACGGGTATTTTGCATTATGCCTCACAATCTCACGCAATGGAAGATACTGCAATAAACTATACTTTACGTGAACCAATTGGCGTGTGTGGCTGTATTTCTCCATGGAACTTACCGTTATATTTATTTAGTTGGAAAATTGCCCCTGCTTTAGCTGCTGGAAATACTGTTGTTGCTAAGCCTTCAGAAGTAACTCCTTTTACCGCTTATCTTTTATCTGAATTGTGCATAGAAGCAGGTTTACCTAAAGGAGTTTTAAATATTGTACACGGTTTAGGGCACAAAGTTGGAGCTGCTATTACAGAACATGTTGACATTCCTGTAATGTCGTTTACCGGAGGTACAGTTACTGGAAAACAAATCATCAGTACTGCTGGTCCGATGTTTAAAAAACTTTCGTTGGAGTTAGGTGGCAAAAACCCTAACATTATTTTTGATGATTGTAATTTTGATAACGCACTAAAAACAACAGTACATTCTTCGTTTGCCAATCAAGGTCAAATATGTTTATGCGGCTCACGAATATTTGTACAACGAGGTATTTACAATAAATTTAGAGATGCTTTTGTAGAAAAAGTAAAACAACTTAAAGTGGGAAATCCATTAGACGAAAGCTCCAATTTAGGGGCTGTGGTATCTAAACCACACTTAGAAAAAGTACTGAGTTACGTAGAATTAGCGAAAGAAGAAGGTGGAACTGTTTTAGTTGGTGGACACCAAGTAAAATTAGAAGGAGAGCTTGCAAATGGTTATTATCTAGCTCCAACCATAATTGAAGGATTAAGTTACAATTGTAGAACCAATCAAGAAGAAATTTTTGGACCTGTTGTAACCATCATGCCTTTTGATACTACAGAAGAAGTTTTAATGATGGCAAATAGTACCAAATATGGTTTAGCTTCTACTGTTTGGACAGAAAACTTAACCAAAGCACATAATGTAGCTGCTCAATTACATGCAGGTATCGTTTGGATAAATTGCTGGTTGTTAAGAGATTTAAGAACTCCTTTTGGTGGGGTTAAAGCCTCTGGTATTGGTCGTGAGGGTGGCTTTGAAGCTCTTGACTTTTTTACTGAACCAAAAAATGTTTGTATTAAGTTGTAAACAGGTATTAACCTCTCATATATTCTTGCCACTGAACCAAAACATATTTTATTTTATCGCCTTCTTTTTTTTCTAAAAACCCAAATTCATAACAAAACAAATAAACATCTCCTTTTTGATTTTTCCAGTAATTGGTAAAATATTTTGGGTTAAACCCTTCTTTTAATAAAGCTTGTTTTCGTACTACAGATTTTCCAGATTTGTTGTAGTTTTTTAGTAAACGCCTATTCAACTTTAATTGTTTGTCAATTTTTCTAAACAAATTATCTTCTTTCTCAATATCTTTTTTATAATGATAAGATGATTTACAATAAGGAGTACAGAACTTTTTATCTGACCTACCATTTACTTTTTCCCCACAATTTGGACATTTTTTCATCTGTTTATTTTTATTATATATTAATTGTCAGATAAAATAGTCCATAAATAATCATATCAATTGCTTTCGAAATTAAAGTCATAGCTATTTCATAGTCGTCTATTAAACGTTTAATAGACGTATAAATGTACGGTTAAATTTGTTTACAAACATATTAGCTGCTAATTTTAATTAAATGAGAAAAAACGCACAACATATCATTACCTTAAAACATCTTTTTATCAATAAAGAGAAGCAAATTGGGTTAAAATTTTATCCCAATAAAATGGTAGAGATTGTTATTAAAGGACTTCCAAACGCCAAATGGAGTAAAGAGTATAATATGGCATACATTGAAAACACCAAAAAAAATTTAGATACTATATTTAAAGATTTTAGAGGTGTTGCATGGATTAATGCTGGCAATTTTTTTAATAAAAAAAGCCAGTCAAAAGGCAATGAATCTATTTCTTTAAAAAATTACAGAGAACGTGAAGTCTCTTCTGATTACAGAACCTGCCCTGAGGAATATTTACAAAAATTAGAATTAAAACAATATGCACTATCTACTTCTAGCACGTACATTAATCACTTTGAAGTTTTTATCAACTATTTTAAGAAATGGGAATTATCCGAAATAGATGAAGAGCAAATTAGAAACTATCTTCTAAAATTAATTCATCAAGGAAAATCACACTCTTATATCAACCAAATGATAAACAGTATTAAGTTTTATTATGAGGTAGTATTAGAAATGCCTAACCGCTTTTATAGTGTAGAGCGTCCTATAAAAAAGGAAACTTTACCAAAAGTAATTAGTTTAGAAGAAGTTCAAAGCATAATAAAAAATACTAACAACATAAAACACAGGTGCATTGTAAGTTTGCTTTATTCGGCTGGGCTACGAAGAGGCGAGTTGCTAAATTTAAAATTAAACGATATTGATAGTAAACGAATGGTTATTAATATTATTGATGGCAAAGGAGGTAAAGATCGTGTAACAATTTTAAGTAAATCGGTACTAAAAGATTTAAGAACTTATTATAAAATATGGAGCCCAGAAACCTATTTGTTTGAAGGAATTAAAGGGAAACAGTATTCAGGTTCTAGTGTCTCTAAAATTATTGACAGAGCATGCAAACAAGCTAAAATTAGAAAAAAAGTAACTCCCCACACGCTAAGACATAGTTTTGCAACTCATTTATTAGAAGCAGGAACCGACATTCGCTATATACAAACATTATTAGGGCATAGCAGTACAAAAACCACTGAAGTTTATACTCAAGTTGCAATTACTAACATAAAAACTATTGAAAGTCCGATTGAAATGTTAAATTTGAATTAAAACCATAGGTTGGATATGTTGCACTAGTGCAACATATCCACTTGTT
>CAXBPN010000009.1:0-24663 GCA_963977515.1 uncultured Flavobacteriales bacterium | reverse complement strand
AATTTGAAAAATTTCTTTTATTTCATTTTCTAATTCATTTTCCTTACTCATAATCAATTAAAAAGATTCTTCGATTGCGTTACACTACGCTCAGAATTACAAGATGAATTGAGTTAGATTGCGGGTCAAGCCCGCAATGACGGTATTGGGTTTCTCCCCTTTGGGGAGATTATGAGGGGCTTTTACTTCCTTGTATACTCATGAACAAATTTGCACAACTGTTTTACATTTTCAACAGGTGTACCTGGTAAAATACCGTGTCCTAAATTAAAAATGTGTCCAGGTTTTCCTTTTACAGCATCTAAAATCTTTTTGGTTTTGGCTTCAATAATACTCCAATCTGCAAATAGGGCAGTAGGGTCTAAATTACCTTGTACAGCTACTTCGTAATTTAAATCTTTCCATGTTTTTGCTAAGTCCGTTTTCCAGTCAATGGCAATTACATCTGGGTTAGCTTTGCGTAAGCTGGGTATTAAATGCGAAGAGTTTACTCCCATAGAAATTAAAGGCACATTTGGATATTTCTCTTTTACAATTTGTATCATTTTCTCAACATGAGGATAAACATATTCGTTGTAATCATCAATATCTAACGCACCAACCCAACTATCAAAAATTTGTACAGCCATTGCTCCACTTTCAATCTGAAAGTTTAAGTAATTCGCCATTACAGTCCCTAATTTATCCATTAGTAAATGCCAAGCTTTTGTTTCGTTGTACATAAAAGCTTTCATGGTTTCGTAGTTCTTCGATGGACCACCTTCTATCATGTAACTAGCCAACGTAAAAGGAGCACCAACAAAACCAATACAAGGCACGTTTAATTCTCCTTTAAGGATAGTTAATGCTTTACCTGTGTACCACATTTCGGTTGCTGGGTCAACCACTTTTAGTTTTTCAACATCAGCAACAGTTCTAATAGGGTTGTGAATTAATGGTCCGTAACCTTTTTTGTATTCAAAGCTAATTCCCATTGGGCCTAGTGGAATTAAAATATCAGAGAATATAATTGCAGAATCTAATTCAAATTGATTGATAGGTAGTAATGTTACTTCAGCACTAACTTCTGGAATCGTACTGATTTCAATAATGCTGTACTTTTCCTTAATCTTCATGTATTCTTTTTGGTATCGACCTGCTTGTCGGGCTAACCAAAGTGGAGTATAAGGAGTTTCTTCTCTTCTACACGCTTTTAAAAAATTGTCGTTGAACTGTGTCATAATTATATTTTTTAACGTCATTCCGGGCTTAACCCGGAATCTGTTTATCTTTCTGGATTCCTGATCTCCGTTTCACTTCGTCAGGAAAGTTTTTATTTTGCTAAAGCCATCGCTTTATTTATTGCATCAATTATTTTATTCATATCACGATCTGTAAGTACAGAACATAAAAACCAAGCTTCAAACTGACTAGGTGGAATGTAAACACCATTTTCAATTAATCCCCAAAAGAATTTAGTGAACTTTTCAGTATCACACTCTTGAGCTTCCGTAAAGTTGGTAATTGTTTTTGCAGAGAAAAAAGGATTAATCATTGAACCAAAACGGTTAACCGTTAAATCAATTCCATTTTCAGCAGCAGCAGCTAACAATACTTTTTCTATAATCTCTGCTTGAGCATTAAATTTGTCGTAAGGATTTTGAGATTTTAATTCTGTTAAAGTAGAAATTCCTGCTGCCATTGCTACAGGGTTTCCAGATAATGTTCCTGCTTGGTACATTGGTCCTAAAGGAGAAACCATGTTCATAATTTCATTTCTTGCTCCATAAGCTCCAACAGGAAAACCTCCACCAACTACTTTTCCTAAACAGGTAATATCAGCTTCAACTCCTAATAACTCTTGAGCACCACCAAACTTCGAACGAAAGCCAGTCATTACTTCATCAACTACCAATAATATTCCTGCATCAGCAGTTATTTTTCTCAGTTCTTTGATAAAAGAATCAGAAGGAAGAACAACCCCCATGTTCCCTGCAATAGGTTCAATAAAAACTGCTGCAATATCATCGCATTCAGCAATGTGTTTTTTTACAGAATCAATATTATTGTATTCTGCAATTAATGTGTTTTGAACTGCTTCTTTTGGAACTCCAGCACTTCCTGGAATACTTAGGGTTGCTAGTCCTGAACCCGCAGCAACCAATAAAGCATCAGAATGTCCATGATAACAACCAGCAAATTTCACAATGTGGTTTTTGCCTGTATAAGCTCTTGCTAAACGTATAGCACTTAAGATAGCTTCTGTACCTGAGTTTACAAATCTTACTTTGTCCATTCCAGGGAAAGCATTACAAACTATTTCAGCTAACTTAATTTCATTTTCAGTACTTGCTCCAAAAGTAAAACCAGTGCAAACTTGTTTTTGTACAGCTTCAATTACTTTGTCATTTCCGTGTCCAATAATCATTGGTCCATAAGAAAGTACTAGGTCAATGTATTCGTTTCCGTCAACATCATAAATTTTACTTCCGTGAGCTTTTTCCATAAACAATGGATTTCCACCAACAGAATTAAATGCTCTAACAGGAGAGTTTACAGCTCCAACTAGATGCTTTTGACCTTCTTTATATAATTCTTTCGATTTTGTATTATTCATCATATTTTTTTGTCGTCATTCCGGGCTTGACCCGGAATCTGTTTACTATTATTTCTAATGTTCTTTTTTCTTGACAAAAAAGAACCAAAAACTTAAGAACGAATACCAAATATTACATAACTCTTTCACTCTTTGCTTCCCAACTTGGCTAGTTATTTCATATTTCGCTCTATTCGTTCACTAGCCCTCGCTCTTTTTAGTATTCATAAATATTTATCTTTTATTTCTACTCCTTTTTCAATTAACCATGGAGCAGCAACTTTTTTAAATTCATCTTCCTCGCAATAGAAAGTTATTTTTTTAATTCTTTTTATTTATTACTTAATGAGCCTGTTTTAATAATCTAATTACACACTGATTTTGTTATTCTGCTGAAGCAGAGACAAAATCTACCCCTCTCAAGAGGGGAATTTCTCCTCCCCTTTGGGAAGGCTGGGAGGGGCTAATAGTTTAGCTGCCTCTTTGGCAAAATATGTAATAATAATATCCGCTCCTGCTCTCTTAATAGAAAGTAGCGTTTCCATCATTACTTTTTGTTCATCTATCCATCCATTTTTACCAGCTGCTTTAATCATAGAATATTCTCCACTTACGTTATAAGCAGCAATGGGTAAATCGAAATTGTTTTTTAAATCTCTTATTATATCAAGGTAGGATAGAGCAGGCTTTACCATCAAAATTGCTGCTCCTTCGTTAACATCAGCCTGAGCTTCTTTAATGGCTTCATTTCTATTGGCAGGATCCATTTGATATGTTCTTCTGTCTCCAAAACTTGGAGCTGAATCGGCAGCATCTCTAAATGGTCCGTAGTAAGATGAGCAATATTTTACAGAGTACCCCATAATAGGAATGTGCTGAAATCCATTTTTATCTAATTCAGCTCTAATTTCTCTAACAGCAAAATCCATCATACCAGATGGAGCAACCATATCAACACCAGCTTTGGCTTGAGCCAACACTTGCTTTCTTAAATTAACCAATGTTAAATCGTTGTCTACATCGTGGTTACATAAAACTCCGCAATGACCATGGTCGGTATATTCGCAAAAACAGACATCAGCAATTACCTGTAAAGTAGGGTAGTTGGTTTTGATGTAACGAATAGCTTTCTGTATAATTCCTTCATCATTCCAACTTTCGCTTCCTTCAGCATCTTTCTGTAAAGGAATACCAAAAAGGATAATCGATTTAATTCCTAACCCAACAACTTCATCCAATTCTTCATTTATTCTATCCAGAGAATAGCGAAAAATACCTGGCATTGAAGAGATCTCTTTCTTAATATTTTCAGCTTCCTCAATAAATAAAGGATAGATAAAATCAGCTACATTTAGCTTAGTTTCTCTAACTTTTGCTCTTATTTCTTCAGTTTTTCTATTGTCTCTTAAACGTTCTGCCATTTCAGTAAATTAAGGTTGCAAATATAAGGTTGTAAAACGAAGTGAAAAGGGATTTTTGTCATATTTATTCAACATAAAGCGGTAATTTTGAGCGTAATGATAAAACCTAAAATAGTAATAGCCGGAGGTAGTGGTTTCTTTGGGAAGTATTTAGTAGAATATTTTAAACAATCAAAGCAAGTAATTGTTCTAACAAGAGGAAAGTCCACAATAGTTGATGGTGTTGAGTTTGTTAACTGGGATGGTAAATTATTAAGCGATTGGGTAGCTTGTTTAAATGGAGCAGAAGCTTTGATTAATTTATCAGGAAAATCGATTAATTGTAGGTTTACACCAGAGAATAAAAATGAGTTAATTACATCTAGAACAGATTCAACAAATGTATTGGCTGAAGCAATTTCTTCGCTAGAAAATCCGCCAAAAACATGGTTAAATGCTAGTGCTGGAGCAATGTATCAACCAAAAGAAGAGCCCAATACAGAAAATGAAACTGAATTTTCAACTGGTTTTTTAAGTAAAATGGCTTTGGCTTGGGAAGAAGCTTTTTATAAGGTAGAATTGCCTAAGACAAAAAGAGCTGCAATCCGAATTTCTTTAATCTTGGGTAGAGATGGGGGAGTATTTCCCGTGTTAAAAAAAATAACCTCACTTTATTTAGGAGGTTCAGCGGGGTCTGGTAAGCAAATAATGTCGTGGATTCATATTGAAGATGCTGCAAGAGCAATAGATTTTATTATTAAAAATAATATTGAAGGACCAGTTAACTTTTCGTCAAATAATCCTGTATCAAATAAAATTTTTATGAAAACATTGAGAAAAGTTTTGGGTGTTTCTATAGGGATTTCAGCTCCAGCTTTTGGTATAAAGTTCTTTAGCCGGTTTATTGGAACAGAGCCATCTTTATTACTTGATAGCGTAAACTTTATTCCTAAGAAGTTAATTGAAAAAGGTTTTAAATTTAAGTTTATCGATATTAATAATGCTTTGGAAGATTTGAAATAATGCAAGAACAAAAGCACATTATACTTTTTGATGGGGGATGCAATTTTTGCACCTTTTGGGTAAAATTTGTGATTAAAAGAGATAAAAAAGATGTTTTTCGCTTTGCACCATTACAATCTGAAAAAGGGAAAGAATTACTAAAACAATATAGTTTACAAGCTGATTTAAGTACGGTAGTTCTAATAAAAAATAATGTAGTTAAAACTAAATCTTCTGCGGCATTATTTATTTTAAAAGATTTGGGAGGGTTTTATAGTTTGGGAATAGTTTTAATTGTCGTCCCAAAATTTATTCGGGATAGGATTTACGATGTGATTGCAAAAAATCGTAAAAAGCTATTGAAAAATGAATCGTGTATAATTCCTACTGAACAAAAAAAAAAAAAGTTTATTTAAACTTAATTTAGCTGCGTGTACGCAATAATCGATATAGAAACTTCGGGGGGGAATCATAAAAATGGTAAAATTACTGAGGTTGCCATTTATAAACATGATGGGAAAAAGATTGTTGAAGAATATACTACACTCATAAACCCTCAAACTAAAATTGATTGGTACGTTAAGAAATTAACTGGTATTACCGATGAAATGGTTGCTAAAGCTCCTAAGTTTCATGAGGTTGCCAAACAAATCTTAGACATTACTAGAGGGTGTATATTTATTGCACACAATGTGGAATTTGATTATGGGTTTATTAGAGAAGAGTATAAAAAGTTGGGTTATAAATATGAGCGTAAGCAATTATGTACTGTTAAGCTAAGCAGGAAATTATTACCAGGAAAAAAATCGTACAGCTTAGGTAAGCTTTGTGAAGAAATAGGAATTGAATTGGAAGATAGGCATAGAGCTTCAGGTGATGCCTTGGCTACAGTTAAGTTATTTGAATTATTATTAAAAGCTGATGAAGGTAAGAGGTTAATTCCAAGACCAATTATAGACCCAAACCAAACGACTTTGTTTTAATTAACAACCAATTTCTGAATAACACTTTTACCTTCTTTGTTTATACCTTTTAAAAAGTAAATGCCTTGTGGTAAATCGATGTTTAGTTTATTATCAATCAGTTTTGTTTTAGAAATTATTTGCCCTTGAAGGTTTAAAAATTCTACGTTTACTAAATCTTTTCCTTCAATTTGAACTGAACTTTTTGAAGAAGTCGGATTGGGATAAATTTTAAAATTTAAGGCGAGGTTGTCTATGTCGTTGGTTGAGGTTACAACATCTCCCCAAGTTATACCTTCTTGTATGCTATTGATGATTGAGCCTTCGATGGTTATGCTAACAGAATTTTCAAATGCTGTATACCCTCCTGAAAAAATCCCATATTTTGTGTTCATAGAAACTCCACTCCCGAAATCATAAAAGCCTTGTATCCAACAATCACTTGTATCTAGAAAAAAAGAAACGGAAGAAAAATTTCGTGTTGTTATTCCATTATTTACATTTATAGGACTACTTTCAGAAAATTCTCCACTTAAATTAGAAAATAAATTGTGTTGATATTCTAATTCATTTTGTTTATAAACTTTTCCTACACCATCAAATAATGCTGTCATATTAGATTTATGATATGAATAGGTTAAGTTATTAGTTTGTCCATTAGTGTATGTTCTATAAATTGAATAAATGACAGAATCAGGGGAAGAAAATACATCTATTATGGAATCCTTAAAGTAGTATGTTGAATCAAATTCAGGAATAGGTTTATCTTCATAGTGTTTCCATATAACAATATCTTCAGTGTTTAAATGAAAATAATCTTGTAATGTTGGCTGTTCGTATCCTACAGATTCAAAACTGTTTTTATATCCAATTAAATTTGTAGATAGTTCATATATGCTATTTAATGGTTGATATGTTAAAAATCCTCTGGTTTTAGAGAGTGTTATTAATTGGTTAGCTCCTGAATAAAAACCATTTGTACTAAAATATTTAACTGAATCTAATGAATTATTTAATAAGGTGTCAATTTTAATTGAATCACAAGAAATCTGAACAGTAGTAGGTGTGTTCCATGAATCAAAGGACTGACTTAACCATGTTTCACCAGGCATCGAGTAAGGTAAAAATTTGCTTTGTAAAACATCTCCTCCATATTGATTAGAATAATGAAAGATTAGAGAGTCATTTAATAAAGTAATAGAATCAGGTTGAGTTAAATTTTTATAATTTCTATAGATTTCTTGGGAATGAATAAGCTCAGATCTGCATTTAGTAAATTTTTCAGAAAAAGACGGAAAATAATAGATAGAAGTATCACCTTTTTGAAAAATACTATCTGATAAAAAGGTATTTATTATGGACTCTTCAAAGTAACTCGTTTGTCCCAACGGAAAAGGAAACCAATCTTGAGCAGAAAGTGAAACAGTAAAAAAAACAAATAAAGAAAGTAGAAATGTTTTCATAAGCTTGTTATTAGTTTTACTAAAATACCACAAAAGTAATTTAGAAGCAATAATTTGCACATTTGTTTAGTAAGCGGTCACTTTTTGGACTGTTTTGTACAATTTTTTAATCTTTCATCACCATTCGAGCCGTATTTCTACTTTTTTGTTCCACAATAATAGTTTTATTGTTGGTTACTCTTTCTATCGTTTTTTGGTCGTAATGGCGAATCGTTACTAATTCTAAATTTTCATTAAACAATACTTTGTATTCACTTTTTAATTCTTCTATTAATGTTGGCACTTTCATTCTATCGTTATCTGCTACAATAGAAAAACTAATAGCAGAATTTTGCATCAGGTTAATTTTAACATTGTGTTTGGCAAACAGACCAAAAATATGGCTTAAATGGTCTTCCATAATAAATGAATAATCTATTGCTCCAATGGAAATTAAGACTTGATTCATTTTAAAAATAAATGAAGGTATTTGAGCGTCTTTAGCGGTATTTTCATTGATTACACTTCCTTCGTTTTCAGGTTTCAAGAAAGATTTTACATGCAAAGGAATATTTTTATTTTGTAAAGGTTTTATTGTTTTGGGGTGTATTACCGTTGCTCCATAATAAGCTAATTCAACTGCTTCGTGGTACGAAATATTTGAAAGCTTTTGAGTGTTGTCAAACCATTTAGGGTCGGCATTCAACATGCCAGGCACATCTTTCCAAATGGTTACGCTTTCAGCATTCATACAATAGGCTAAAATACCGGCACTAAAATCAGAGCCTTCACGTCCTAAAGTAGTTGTAAATAATTCAGAACTCGAACCAATAAAACCTTGTGTAATAACTATTGTTTTTTCGTTTTGGTTGAACAAAGAGTTTAGTTTTTTTATCGTGCAATTCTCTGTCAACCTCCAATCTATTCTTGCATCTCGGTGTGTATTATCGGTTTGAATTAAATCTCTAGCATCTACCCAGTTATTGTTAATATTTATAGATTTTAAATAAGCACTTACAATTTTTGTAGAGAGTGATTCACCAACAGAAACAATTTGGTCATAAACATAATTGTAATCACGAGTTGGAACATCTTCAATTTCCCATTCAATTTCCACAAAAGTATTATGGATATCTTCAAATATTTTAAGAGATTTATCGGTAAATAGTTCATTCATTATTTCAAAATGAAAGTCTTTCGATTCGTTTAATAATTCAAAACATTTTCCATCTTGAGCAATGTAAGATTCTACCACTTTTTCAAGTGCGTTTGTAGTTTTTCCCATTGCTGAGATAACAACAATTAAATTGTCGTTA
Organism: uncultured Flavobacteriales bacterium; assembly: GCA_963977515.1. Lineage (GTDB taxonomy): Bacteria > Bacteroidota > Bacteroidia > Flavobacteriales_E > Vicingaceae > Vicingus. The sequence goes on along the minus strand of CAXBPN010000009.1, from coordinate 15,966 downwards.
AAAAGCTGAATTACTTTTGCAACATTTTTAACTGCATCTGCATTTTTAACTGAAGCACCACCAAATTTAAATACTTTCATAATTTAGTATTGCCGGATTTATTCCGGCATCTTTCTTAAACAGACCCCGAAACAAGTTCGGGGATATTTTTAATCAAATCTCAATTTACCATTAATCCATTCTCCATCTAACTCGGCATTAAACTTTTTGTAAAATTTAATTGCTGGCTCATTCCAATCTAACACTTGCCAAGTCATTAATTTTGCATTCATTTCTTTAGCTGCTTTAATAGTCTCTTCAAAAAGTACTTTACCAATTTTTTGTCCTCGGTATTCTTCTTTTACCACAATATCTTCAAGGTAAAGACATTTACCTTTCCATGTAGAATACCTGATGTAATAAAAAGACATTCCTAAAATTCCTTTTTCATTTTCAGCTAAAATTATCCAGTAAATCGGATTATCGCCAAAACCATCCTTTTCAAGTTCATCAAGTGTTATCGTAACTTCATGACCAGCTTTTTCATAAACAGCCAATTCGGTTACTAATGTTAATACTTCTGGTAAATCTTTTTTTGTAGCTTTTCGTATTGTAAAATCCATAAAACAAAAGTAAATTAAAGTTATCAACTTTAATAAATTCCAAGCTATAAATTCCAATGCTCAATTTTGTTTTTTTTATTTGAATTTGAGGTATTGTAATTTGAAATTTTAAATATTGTTTCACTATATTTTCATTACTTTGCAAAATCAAAAAATGAACCATGAGGAATATAATTACACTAAACGAATTTATACTCGATAAACAAGAAGAATTTCAATATGCTTCGGGCGATTTAACTCGCTTATTAAATGATATTGGGATTGCCGCTAAAATAATAAATAGTGAAGTAAGAAAAGCAGGATTAGTTGATATTTTAGGAGCTGCTGGCTCTGAAAATATTCAAGGTGAAGATCAACAAAAATTGGATGTGTTTGCTGATAACCAAATGATTAATGCATTTAAGTATGGTGGTCAAATTTGTGGAATTGCGTCTGAGGAAAATGATGATTTTTTAGCGTTTACTCATGAAAATTCTAAAAAAGGAAAATATATAGCTGTTTTTGATCCTTTAGATGGCTCTTCAAACATTGATGTAAATGTTTCGATAGGTACTATTTTTTCAATTTATAGACGAAAAACGACAGAAGGACCTGTTCAATTGGAAGATTTCTTACAGAAAGGAACTGAGCAAATAGCTGCGGGTTATGTGGTTTATGGTCCTTCAACAATGTTGGTTTATACCACAGGAAGTGGTGTAAATGGATTTACGTTAGACCCAAGTATTGGGGTATTTTGTCTTTCTCATCCAAATATGAAAATGCCCGATGATGGAAGATTGTATGCGTTTAACGAAGGTAATTACAATACATTTTCAAAAGGCTTGCAAAAATATTGCGATTGGGTAAAAGAAGAAGACCCTTCAACAGGAAGACCATATTCTTGTAGATATATTGCATCTATGGTGGCAGATATACACCGCAATTTAATTAAAGGTGGAGTTTTTTGTTATCCAGCAACAGCGGGTTCTCCAAAAGGTAAATTGAGATTATTGTACGAATGTAACCCAATGGCTTTTATTGTTGAACAAGCTGGTGGAATTGCAACAACAGGACATGAAAGAATTATGGAAATTCAACCAACAGAATTACACCAAAGAGTTCCAACATTAATGGGGTCGAAAAATATGGTTGGCAAGGTTTTAGAGATGATAAATCAATATGATTAGTTTAAAAAAAGTAGTCCTCAATTTATTTATTTTAATTCCATTTATTTCTTTTTCGCAAGAAGTAATAGAAGAGATTATCCCAATTGATACTAATAGTTTTACATATAAAGTAATTCATAAAGAAACAGTAGGAGATTATTTTCAATTAAAACGTTATGTTTTTGCAGGTGACACTTCTACCATAGCCATTGAAAAGAATTTCTCTAACGGACATCAAAATGGACTAACCAGAGTTTATTATCCATCAGGAAAACTGAGGGTAAAAGCTCTATATGGAAATGATAAATTTCAAGGAGAATGGACTAACTATGATGAGAATGGTATTATTTTAATAAAAGGAGTTTACAATTTTGGGATAAAACACGGTTACTGGGCTTATAAAAAAGAAGGTATTTATGGTCGATATGTAAAAGGGAAGAAACATCGTAACTGGAAAAAGAAAGATAAAAATGGAGTAAAACATAAAGCATGGTATTGGAGAGGTGAGTTTAAAAGAGGTGCTGAAATATTTAATGATGATTACATTGAATATACCGATACGGCTTATATTGCAAGTAATAATACAACAGACTCTTCTTTAAATAAAAATACAGTGGCAATAAATGTTGATGAGAAATATATAAATACTGTAAAGTATTTAGCAGGTAATTATTACTTACGAAAAGTTTGTAAAGATTATTTTAGACCAAATAAAAAGCAAAGGAAAATTTTTGTGGATGAGAATGTAGATTATGAAAAAGATGTTTTAAAGTTTCAAGTAGCTTCAACTATAATTCCGATTGATATTTCTTATTTTATGGAGCAAAAAAAGTTGTTTAAACCAACTTTAGATTCATTAATTAAGGCAAATGGAGAGGCTATTAATCAAGAATTACAATCGATTGAAAAATCAGTTGAAAAAGACTTAGAGAAACTATCAACTGATAAATATTCAAATATAATTTTCTTTTTTACTGAAATTACAGACCGATTGGTGGTGTTAGAAATACTAGAAAATCAAGGAATAGCTGTCAATGATTATGATTTGATTCACGCTGATAACTCGAATGTAAGAATGAAAGTTTTAATATTGTTAGACGAAAACAACGAAGTTCTTGAAGTTGAATATGAACAAAGAGAATGGTAACTCTTTTTATTAATTTCCTATTTTTACAATTAATCAGAATCTATTTACAACTTGCTACTAAACATTAAAATAGTAACAGAATATCCCATTTGGTTAACTGCTTTTTGCCTTTTAGCTGGTTTCGGTTATGCTTTCTTTTTATATCGAAATGATAATCGTTTTGAAGATGTAAAACTGTGGGTAAAAAGAACGATGTTTCTTTTTCGATTTGTTGTAGTTAGTATTCTTTGTTTTTTGTTGCTTTCACCTTTAATTAAAACCATTTTTAATACGGTAGAAAAACCAATTATTGTTATCGCTCAAGATAACACATCATCAATTTTAATGAATAAAGATTCTGTTTTTTATAAAACGGAATACTTAGCTAAACTTGAACGTTTAAAGCAAAAATTATCTTCAATTTATGAGGTAAAAATGTACAGTTTTGATGAACAGTTTGATGAAAAAGCTGACATTAATTTTACAGGAAGAATTACCAATTTATCGAATGTATTTGATGAGCTTGAAAACCGATTTTACAACCAAAATATTGGAGCAGTAATATTAGCAACCGATGGTATTTTTAATGAAGGTTCTAATCCTGTTTATACTTCGCAAACAAATGGAGTGCCTATTTATGCTATTGCTCTGGGAGATACAACTCCTCAAAAAGATGTTATTTTAAAAGATGTTACGCTTAATAAACTTACATTTTTAGGAAATCAATTTCCAATGGAAATTAATGGAGTAGTGCAAGAAGGAGAAGGGTTTAAAACCAAATTAGAAATTACCAATAAAGGTAAAGTTATTTTCGAAAAAAAATACCAAATTAATTCCTCAAATTTTTCAATTAATGAGAACATTTTATTAGAAGCAAAAAATGTTGGAGTTCAAAATTACAAGGTAAAATTATCTACCATAGAAAATGAAGTTAGTATTGCTAATAATGTGCAAGATGTTTACGTAGAAGTACTAGATGGTCGTCAAGATATTTTGATTTTAGCCAATGCTCCTCACCCTGATTTAAAAGCGTTAAAATTGAGTATAGAAAGTAATGAGAATTACAAAGTAAAAACTCAAATGATAAACGATTTTAATGGAAATATAGAAGCTTTTAGTCTGGTAATTCTTCATCAAATTTCAGGTAATGATGCAGTTGTTCAAAAATTACAACAGTCTAAAACATCCATTTGGTATATTTTAGATGCAAAAACAACCACGAATCAATTCAATAAGTTAAACACAGGCATAGAAATTTTAAACTCGAATGGACAAACCAATCAAGTTTTAGCAAGCGTAAATGAGCAATTTCCTTTATTCTCTTTATCAGAAAGTACAATTAAATACATCAACAATACAACGCCTTTATTGAGTGTTTTTGGAACGTATAAAATGAGTGGAGGTGGTTATAATTTGTTAAATCAAAAAATAGGGAGTGTAATAACTCAAAGTCCGTTAATGACCTTCTTTCAAGCTGAGCATAAAAAAATAGCAGTTTTAGCAGGGGAAGGCATTTGGAGATGGAGAATACAAGAGTTTAGTAAAACGAAGAAACACGATGGAGTTGATGAATTGATTAATAAAACAGTTCAATTCTTATCCGTAAAAGAAGATAAAAGTAAGTTTAGGTTAATTGTAAAAAATAAGTTTTTAGAAAATGAAGAAGTATTGTTTAATGCGGAGTTGTATAACGATAGTTATGAACTAGAAAATGAACCAGCAATTGATTTGATAATTAAAAATGATAAAGCAGAAGAGTTTAAATATAGTTTCAATAAAACCACAAATGCTTATTTTTTAAATGCAGGTATTTTTAACCCAGGAGCATATCAATATAGTGCAACTGTTAAGCTGGGTGATAAAAATTATACTGAAAAAGGAGAGTTTCAAGTTGCTCAAATTCAAATAGAAATGAACAATACCATAGCCAATCATCAACTGCTTACTAATTTAGTAAAGAAGCATGATGGAGGTTTGTTTTATCCTTCAAATCTTGAAGACATTAATGTGACAATACAAGAAAACAATAATATTACATCAATAATTTTTGAAGAAAAAGATTTAAAAGAACTCATTAATCTAAAATGGATTTTTGGTTTAATTTTATTGCTGTTAAGTGCTGAATGGTTTTTGAGAAAACGAAATGGAGCTTATTAAATGATAACACCTGAAATTATATTTAATGCAATAGTCGCAATTTTAGTATTAAGTTTTCTATTCGACCAATGGTTAAACTGGTTAGATACGACTAATGAACCGAATAAATTACCTCAAGAAATAGCAGATGTTTATGATGAAGAAAAATACTTAATATCAAAAAAATATGATAAAGTAAAAACAAGATTTAGTCTGATTTCTTCAGCTTTTAGTTTGTTGCTAATGCTAGGAATGTTGTTTTTTAAAGGGTTTGCTTTTGTTGATGCACTATCAAGGTCGATTACTAGTCATCCTGTTTTATTATCGTTGGTTTTTTTCGCAATTTTAATGATTGCTTTAGATATTCTAAGCTTACCGTTTTCATTGTATAGTATTTTTGTAATTGAAGAAAAATTTGGGTTTAACAAAACCACCATCAAAACATTTATTTTAGATAAAATTAAAGGAGCATTACTAGCTGCTATACTTGGAGGCGTTGTGCTTTATCTTTTTGTCTGGTTTTACAATTTTACTGGAGAGTTATTTTGGTTTTGGAGTTGGTTGATTTTTGTGGCAATTATGTTATTAATGACCATGTTTTATGCCTCAGTATTTGTGCCTTTGTTTAATAAATTAACCCCCTTGCCAGATGGCGAATTAAGAACAGAGATTGAACAATATTGCACTAAAGTAGGATTTAAACTAGATAATCTTTTTGTAATGGATGGTTCTAAAAGGAGTACAAAAGCCAATGCTTTTTTTAGTGGGTTAGGAGCAAAAAAACGAATAGTACTTTATGATACTTTAGTTGATAATTATACAAAAGAAGAAATAACAGCTGTTTTAGCTCACGAAGTAGGACATTATAAAAAGAAGCATACGTTAACATCTTTAATTTTATCTGCATTACAAGTTGGTATTATGTTGTATTTGTTATCATTAGTCATCAATTCTTCACAAATTTCATTAGCTCTTGGAATTCAAGAGTCAAGTTTTCATATAGGACTTTTAGTATTCTCCATATTATATACACCATTATCTATGCTAACTAGTATTTTAATGAATGTTGTGTCACGTAAAAATGAATATGAAGCCGATAATTATGCAAAATCAACCTATAATCATAAATCACTAATTTTGGCATTAAAGAAATTGTCAGGTGATAGTTTAAGTAACTTAACACCACATCACTTTAATATTTTTATAAATTATTCACACCCAACTTTATTACAAAGAATAAGAAGCTTGAATAAATAATAAGGTAATGGTTTTGAGTTTTTATTTTTATGATTACTTTTATGGTAATTAATTTAATTAAGCCATGAGAAAATCATTATACAGTAAAGTATTATCTATTGTGTTTTTGCTAAGCTTAATCCCTTTAGCGTCAAGTATGCAGTCTTGTTCTAAAAAGCCTGGGTATAATTCACCAAGAAATGGAGGTGCTAAGGTAAAATCTTCGGGGAGTATTGGGAATAGAAAACACAAGAACAGCCACGTTTGGGGTCGTTAGTTAAAGTTTTCCACCACAATATTTACAATATTCAGCATCTAAATCATGACCTTCTTTAGAGCAATCTGGACATGATTGTGATGAAATTCTACTTTCTAGCTTAGCTAATTCAACACCGACAATACCAGTAGGAACGGCTAATATAGAATAACCCATTATCATTACGATAGAAGCAATTGTTTGACCAAGAACTGTTACTGGTGAAATATCTCCATAACCCACGGTTGTTAGTGTTACAATTGCCCAATAGATAGATCTTGGAATACTTGTAAAGCCACTTTCGGGAGTTTCGATAATGTACATTAAAGTCCCAAGAATTATGGCTAAACTAATTATGGCAAAAAGGAACACTGTAATTTTATCCTTACTTGCAATTAAAGCCGTTTTTAAAACTTGAGCAGCATTTACATATCTTGCTAATTTTAAGATTCTAAAAATCCTTAAAAGCCTAATTGATCGGATTACAGACAGAGAGTGAGTACCACTTACAAATAAGCCTATAAATGTAGGTAGGATAGATAATAAATCAATAATACCATAAAAGCTAAAAATATATTTTAATGGTTTTTTAACAGCGATAATTCTAGCGATATATTCAATAGAAAATAGTACAGTAAAAGACCATTCAATAAATTTAATTTCAGTATTGTAAGCTTCGCTAATAGAAACTACACTTTCCAGCATTACAACAACAATACTAATCAGTATTGCCCATAACAATATAATATCAAAAAGTTTTCCAGCTCTGGTGTCGGCCTCAAAAATTATTGTATGTAGTTTTTCTCTCAAGTAAGTTTGTATTTTATACAAAGTAAGTAAAAAAATAAAGGTTGGTATTTAATACCAACCTTTATCCTTTAAATTATGTAAATTGTTTTCTTATTTAACAATAAAACGATTTACAATTTTTTCATCTCCAATTGTAAATTCAATAAAGTAAATTCCAGTAGTATATGAAGAAGTGTTAAACGCTTCATTGTAAATTCCAGCCGCTAAATTTCCGAATGATTTAGAATTTAAAACCTTACCTGTAATGTCTAATAGATTTGCTGTAACAACATTGTTGTTTTTTAATTCAAATCTAATATTTAAGACATCAGTTGTAGGGTTTGGGTAACTTTCAATTCTATCAATTTTAATGTTTTCACTAACTCCAACAGGAAATGTAAAATCAAGATGATCAACTATTAGTTGACTACCAGGGTTTTCTCCAGCAAAAAATGTAATTAACATTGTATCAGGAGTTGAAGGTATTGATAAGAGGTTGCTAGACATTGTATAAACTCCAGCTGGACTTAATTGAACTCCTCCTTGTGCTATTACACTTCCTCCACTTTTAAATTGAATGCTTGCCCAAGCTGTATCTACACCTGATGGTGTAAATTTATAATAAAAATTAGCTGCATCTGGTTTTCCAGTATAGGGTACGCCTCCAAACATCCCATTTTGGTCGAATTGACCATTAGTGGCTATTCCAGCAATAGTATCTCCATTTTGATTACTAATAGTATTTAATTCTAGGGCATAAGTTCCCGAATATGCATCTGTAGATTTTTCGGCAGGCATTGGAGTAAATCCAACAGTATATTCATTTGAAGTAAACCATCCATCAGGATTATCCCAGGTAACTGGAGTCCAATTCTCAAAACTGTAATTAAATACATTTTGTAATTGTCCTGTACTGTTTTTTAATTGAACTTTATCAATCATCATCCAAGTACCAGGTATTCCGTTAAAATTATTTAAAGGATCTCCAGTTGCGAAGGCTAATAAAATTGAGTCAGCAGCAAATGCATTAACTGAATAAGCAAATCTTTTCCATGTACTTTGTGTTCCAGTAACATAAAAAGTTCCACCACCAGTTAAACCAAATCCAGTTTGAGTTGCTGCAATTAAAAGAGCACATGAATCGCCAGCCATTACATCGTATTTCCAATAACCAATTATACTGTCAATACCTCCAATTGTTACGGGCTGACCAGGAGACATTGCATCAGGATCACCACTTAAAATATAACCAAAAACGGTATCACCTGTTGGAATTGTCACAGTTTCTAACTTAACGGAATAAGTTCCATCAACGGCGTCTGTACTTTGTTGTATGGCTAAATTTCCCAAAGCTCCTAATTCGTTGGCAGGAGTTTCGTATTGATCTAAAGTTAAAACACTACCCTGTGTCCAGTTTTCAAAACCTTCATATTGTGCAAAGCTGCAAAATCCAGTTAGTAAAATTGATAAAGAAAGTAAAGTTTTTTTCATAATTATATAGTTTAAAGTTCAATACAATTTTAACTCTTTCTTTCTTGAAAAACAATGATTTATGTTAGTAAAATGAATTTTAATCGATAAAATTTGCTGATTTATCGGGAGAATAACCTATAAAATATCAATACTTCCTATTCCTTCTCTAATAACTTCTGGTTCATCTTGCGTACAATCAATAACTGTTGAGGCATCATTTTTACCAAAACCACCATCAATAACAATGTCAACAAGCTTTTCGTATTTTTCGTAGATTAATTCAGGGTTGGTAATGTATTCTAAAATTTCATCATCATCATGCACAGAGGTAGAAATTAAGGGGTTTCCTAGTTCTTGAACTATTGCTCGAGCAATATTATTATCAGGTATTCTAATTCCTATTGTCTTTTTGTTAGACTTAAACAATTTAGGTACACTAGTATTGGCATTTAAAATAAAAGTATAAGGCCCAGGTAATGCTCTTTTCATCAATTTGTAAGTTGCGTTACTAAACTGAACCGTAAAATCTGAAATATGACTTAAATCGTAACAGATTAATGAGAAATTAGCTTTTTCAACCTTAATTCCTTTGAGTTGAGCCATACGTTCAACAGCCTTACGATTATTTAAATCACAAGCCATACTGTAAACGGTATCGGTTGGATAAATAATTATTCCACCTTTTTTAAGCGCTTTTACTACCTGAGCAATTTTTCGCTCATCAGGGTTGTCAGGGTAAATGTTAATTAACATTACTTATTTGCTTTTGCATGATCGGCTAAAAATTGAGCCAAACCACTATCAGTTAATGGATGTTTTAATAAACCTTCAATTGCACTTAATGGTCCAGTCATTACATCAGCAGCAAAATGAGCACATTGCATAATATGCATGGTATGTCTTACTGATGCAGCTAAAATTTGAGTTTCGAAACCGTAATTGTCAAAAATTAAACGAATTTCAGCTATAAGGTTCATTCCATTGGTAGAAATATCATCTAATCTACCAATAAAAGGAGAAACATAAGTTGCTCCAGCTTTTGCAGCCAATAAAGCTTGACCAGCAGAAAAGATTAGCGTACAATTGGTTCTAATTCCTTTTGATGAAAAATATTTTATTGCCTTTATACCATCTTTGGTGATAGGTACTTTTACTACAATTTGTGGGTGTAAAGCAGCTAAGTTCTCGCCTTCTTTTACCATTCCAGCAAAGTCAGTAGCAATAACTTCTGCACTTACATCACCATCAACAATATCGCAAATTGCTTTGTAGTGAGCCATTACATTATCATACCCACTTATACCTTCTTTAGCCATTAATGATGGGTTGGTAGTTACACCATCTAAAACTCCTAAGTCTTGAGCTTCTTTAATTTGTTCGATGTTTGCAGTGTCAATAAAAAATTTCATTTCTATAATATTTTAAGTTAAAGCTGTCAGTTCGAGTTTTTTAATTTTAATAAAATTAAAAAGTATCGAGAACAAAGCTTAAAACAAAGGTAGAAATGCTTTTAACTTTCTTCAAATAAAGATTTAAAGAGATATTAACACTTTTTATTGTGGAGGTAGAAACAAAATTTACTAGCGTCATTAAAGAGCCTGCCCCGTAATCTCATAACATAGATTGCGGATATCCGCTATCGCTACTTCCGCAATGACGAGCAGAATCTAAATCAAATTATTCAATGGGTGCAGGAATGTAATAAAGCGTAGTTTTTATAAGGTCTTCCGATTGGTAAGTAATCACTAAACTACTAGCTTCAAGAGTAATTACCTTTATCCAATTTACGTTGAAAACAGAAGCTGAACTTTTTGATAAAACTATTTTACCTCCCTTTTACTCCAAGTACCATTAATTGTTTCGCTACTTAATGTTCCTGTATATTTGTTGTCGGCTGTAAAAGTTATCCAATCGTTTTTTTGATTTTCAGCTAAAGCGAATTTATCTCCAAATTCTTCCAATTCGTGTAAGCTCCATTTTTTAGTAATGTTTTCAGATGCTGTTTGCCCAAAAGAGCAAATGGTAATTGCAATTAAAAAAAGTAAAGTGGTAAATTTTTTCATGGTTAATTAGTTTTTAATTCCAACGGATTTCATTTAATTTATTGATATCTAATAATTCACCACTAATGCATGTAGAGTCCTGGCCATGACAAAGAATATGAGGGCCAGATAAGCTTTTTAACCCTGAACCTAGAATTTCTAATTCTGAATTGGCAGAAATGGTATTAGAAGAACTAAAATTATCTATTGAATCAAGGTCAATTAGGCTTATTGAAATATAAGGATCTATTATTGTTGTATTAATGTTTACAGAACCGAGATAAGATATAGTATTAGCTAATATTACTATGGTATCTTTAATTGGGTTGATGTTATCTCCATATTGAATTAATATACCAACTTCATTGTCATTAGGGTAAGAATATGTTAGGTTAATTTTCCAATTAATTGTAGAAGTATTATTTAATGAAGGAGCAGTTTTTGAATAATAATATTTATAAGCTGTAAAGGAAGAATCCAGTACTAACGAATCATTAGAAGAAAAACTAATTTGATAGCCATTAATTGCAGAGATACTATAGTTTGGATCCCATGTAAAATTTGAACTATCAGGATAACCACAAGAACCAATATAGCCATACATTAAATATTGTGTTGGTATAACAGAACCGTTGTAACTCCATTCTTCATTAGTTAATTCTATTTTACAAGATGAATCGGTTTTTAATGAAAGTAAATTTTGATAAGCTCCTCCAGAGATTCCTGTAATACTAAGTTTTGCATTATATATCCAAATACCTAAATAATCACTTGGTATTGAATTTGTTGTGTCGCTACTTGTAATAGGTATAACGGTAGGAGTTGGAGCATCATCATCAGGGGAACATCCAATAAACAAGAAAGGAATACTTATTAATAATAAAAAAAATAATTTTTTCATAACAAGAGTTTTTATAAAAGTAAATCTTTTAAATAAAAAAAGTTTTAAATAGGTTACTTTTTCTTTTAAGCGGTAGGTTTTCGTACAGTTTTGTGTAAAATGAAATGCAAATAATACTTGAAATTACCTTTTATTCCATTTTTGCGGATTTTCAGCAGTATGAAATAAAGCGACAATAATAATGGTATTATTATTAAATGTATAATGTAAGCCGTAAGGGAATTTTTTTAAGAAAGCAACCCGAACGTTATCATATTTCTTAGCAATTTTTTCAGGATTTTTATGAATGTATCTCTTTGCTGCATGTAATTCAGTAAGAAATCTTTTTGCAACAGGCTTACAAATGTTTACATACCATTCAACAGCCTTGTCAATATCATTTTCGGTTTCGGGAGTAGTAATTAGCTTATAGCCCATACTTTTTTTCAATATCTTCCATCACAATATCAAAATCAACGGCTCTTTCGGGATATTTTTCTAAATCTTTTAAACGTTGATTTACTTCATCTTTTTGCCATTGAGGAATATTATCGTCTTTAGAAATGGAAACATAATCTAAAGTTTTAATAAAGGCTAAAAATGTGCTAAGTCTATTTTCTTGTATGTCTAGGGTTATTTTCATGACAACTAAAGTTACTCAAAAAAAGAATTGAAATAAAGAAATTGAGAGTAAAAAAAATGGGCAAGCTACTTACATCGCACCGCTCAACCGCCTATCCTTGCTCTGTTCCCAGCCTGGGGAAGTTCAGCAGGAGCTGCACTATTGCTGCTTATCCGATACAAAGATAATACTTTGGAGCATATATGGAGATTTTTGGTTGATAAATCCCACTTGGTTTTAAAGAGATTATCCATTCAACTTCTTTTTGGGAATAAGAAAGGGTTGGAGTTTGCACCTATTTTAGTGTTTAAAGTCTCCAGGCGTTCTCTTTTACCTCTAAACCATTTAACTTTAAATACTAAAATCTGTGCCCAAGCAGATAGATAAAGTACATGCGTGTGATGATGCCTATTTCTCTGCTTGGTCTAGCACATAAGTAACTGCGGGTACAGACTATTGTTTGATTAGTTTCTTAGTGATTATATTACCATTAGCTTCTATTTCTAAGAAATACAATCCTGCTGGTATATCTAAATCCAATTTGACAGTTATACTATTCTTAAACGCATCTTGCATTACCCTTTGCCCTAATGAATTTCTGATAGTTACTTTTACATTAGTAGCTTCCTCTAATGATATATTGATAGTTGAATTTGTTGGATTGGGGTAAACTTCTATATAAGATGCTAGATTAAGTTCATCAATACCTACAACGCTATATCCGTCTAACTTGATAAAATGATATGGTTGATTTTGAAGACCTGCTTTCAAATTTCCTGCTACAAATAATTCATTGTTATAATCCAATATATCGAAAACAGATTCAATATTACCAGAGTTAGAATAAATTGTATTAGAATCTCCAAGCCCATCCCATTGGTTTCCATTCAATACTAATACCTTTTGCCAATTTGAACCACTCCATTTTCCTACATATGACCCTGCATATAGTTTATTATTAAGTGTACTTAAAGCAGATACTTCGCTATTAATAGTGGGCCAATCACCTACAGAACTCCAATTAACTCCATCATAAGCTGCCATGTGTGAAATGGTAAATCCTCCCATACTCTGAAAGTCACCACCAGCAATAAGTTTATTATTATATACAGTTAAGGCATAAATATTAGGTTCATAAACCGTTACTCCTGCAACATCTATCCAGGTTGCACCATCCCATTTTGCTATAGTACTATATCCTGTAGGTAATGAACAACTACTACCACATGATGAACCATAATAAAGGTCTCCATTATAAACACATAGTGCTGTTGGGCTTCCAACAACATTAGAACCTAAATTAACCCATGAAGTGTTACTTCCTAAAACTATTCCAGTAGAGGATGCAGCAATTTGTCCATTGAATAAACAAAGTGAATTATAATTATCTGGAAAGCTTCCTCCTGTAGTTAATTCAGTTGACCAACTATTTCCATCCCACTTATATATTCCCCAAGTTGTAGCTGCATATATATCCCCATTATATTCTATTAAATCATTGACAGTATAATTTAATCCGCTTCCAAGTGTACTCCAATTAGTACCGCTCCACTTAGCAACTTTAGATGCGACCAAACCACCAACTTGGGTAAATTCTCCCCCAATGTATAATTCCCCATTGTATTTAAGGATACAATTAACATACTCATTTGGATCGGGAAATGGTGTAGCTGAAACCCAAGGCTGAGCAGATATGTTCAAAGAGATTAGTGATAGAAATAAGATAAAGAGGTTTTTCATAATGATTGATTTAAGTTAATTATTTTACTACCCAGTTAGGGTTGTGGTATATTTAATTCTTCTTATCATCTTTTGATTTTAAGTATTTAGAAATTAAGTAAGGAATACCAAATAGTACTGCTAAGGTTATTAAGTACCCAAACCATGATGAATCTCCTCCATCTCCATCATCCCATTCATCACGAGAAACCTGACCACGTTGAGCCATTATTATTGATGAAATCAATAATGAATAGCATGTTAGTTGTACTCTATAGAATGTATTCATCATATTCAAATATATACATAATCTGTCATATATGATATGCTAAGTATTGTTAATTGCTATGACATTTGATATGTGTTAGATGAAGAACAATATCAAAAATCATTAATTCAATTGGGTACTAATCTTAGAAAGATTAGGCAGGAGAAGGGGTTGACCATGAGGGAAGTTGCAGAAAGGTGTGGAATGGAAGAAAACAATTATGGTAGATTTGAGAAAGCACTAACTAATCCAACTTATAAATCATTACTGCAAATCTGTTCCGTTCTCGGTATAGAGTTAAAAGATCTTATTGACTTCTAGTAAACATGCTATAGAAGATACCAAGGAATTAATAGGAAATGTTATTGATGATAGGTGAGCATTTTTAACAACTATAGCCATATTTATATAAAGCAAACTGTAGTAAAAGATATGTCAGCAATGATAAGATGATATTTTTGGGGTTAATTAGCTCCTCCTCACTCACGTTTATACACAACTCTAACCAATCCATGTCAGCATCTTTTAAGATTGTAGAATAAGATTAGTGTAACGGAATAAAAGAATGTTCCTTTACCTCCAATCAACAGCAATGTATTATGAGAGTAAAAAAATGTATACCCAGAGGTAGCAGTATATCAAATCAGTGCTATAAAAATGCAGGGGGGTAACCCCAAATTCAGTTGAGGGGTGGGACTGTTGATATAGATACTGTCAATACTGATGAATATACCATTGAAGCGATATAACTAAATAAAAAATGTTTAAACATTTAAACTGATGCTATGTGAAGAAAAAACGCCTGTGGCTAAAATGGCGTAGCCCACTGCGAGCATTCACAGAGGTCTTTCAAGTAAAACCCGTTAGGGTGGTTGAAAGTATGGAGGAGTATAATATGTGAAGAGAAGCATAACATATTATATGACGGAACAAGGATAACCTAATTGCCGATTAGGCTAGAATAAATAAATTATCCGCAGCCTAAAGTGAATACGCAGGGCGAGCAAAAATTATTGGTGGCGGAGGATTGTTAGCTGTTAAATGAAGTGTAACATAATGCAACTGCTAACAAGACTGATAAGCCACCCATGAACGTAGAACGCAACGTGTGTAAAAAAGCAAGTTACTGAAATACTGTTTAACAAACTGTATGTAAGGAACGGTAAGAACAAGGCTGCGGAATTAAGGGAGCATTCATTTTAGCCTTGTTATTATGATTTTTGAAACAAAGAGAGTACCGTAGAGAATACCTTATAACCATGAGAAGCGATGGAATGGTGTGACGTGTAATGGATTAGAGGTAAGTTGTGCGAGAGAAAAAAGATAATAGTTAAATGGTTTTGAGGTAAAGGATAATGCTCTGATTAATAATAATAGGAATTTCCTAAGCTAAATGAGCCAGGATCAATCCCTTTATTACCAAACCATATTAGCCAGCACATTATTTAACCTTTAATCTTTTTCCGAGTGATTTAAAGTTACCCTCACCTCTTGCTAATTTGCAACGGACTTTGTAGTTAGCAGCAAACTTTTCAACTTCAATAACTTTCTGTGGGTTAATTTTTCTCACAGCATCTTTTAATAAGGCATATGTATTAATAGTAAGTGTAACCCCTCTATTGGAAAAAACGGCTATATTGACCACCTAAATTTGGTGCAAATTGACCACCTA
>CAXBPN010000008.1:0-25377 GCA_963977515.1 uncultured Flavobacteriales bacterium | reverse complement strand
CTATCAGCAGATAAATTATTGTTAATTGAAAATGAAGAACAGCCCACCATACTCAATTCTTGAAGTGCATGCCCAATATCGTGAGCTGCATGATAATTTAGTATTCTGTAATATTTAGGTGCGATGTAATTATATTTATCTGAAAAAGATTGAGAAACTCCGTAAATTTCTGTTAGGTTCTCTTCTGGTATATATTCATCTAAATCGCTATTAAACCAAGCAACAAACATCTTTAAAAAAAACAGAAAAAATCTATTGGGAACAATTTCATTGATTTGATTTACAAAGTGAACTTCTTGTTTTTCCATTAATTCTTTAGAAAGAACACCGTATATTAAACCTCTTTCATAAGGTTCTCCTTCCAAATACATTTCCCAAATTCCATATTCATTTTTCTTTAACCAACAGTTATCAACTTTATAATGGTTAGGAGCAACTTCAATTCTTTCATATTGTTCTAAAGAAAATCTTTCATCAATTTGAGGTGTAGGCATTCTAATATCCCAAATAAAAAGAACAATAAGTATTACGATTAAAACAACGATAGTTTTAAGTGCAATTTTTATCTTATTTGATTTACCCTTCATTTTATTTTCCTTTTCTAAATAAACTAAATAATGTGTACGACAAGAAAAAAGTAACAACTCCAGCAATTATAGCTAGTATAACTGCCCCAATCATATACTGAACAAAATTTTCATGTATTGATTCGAGAGTTAAACTCTTTAGAGAAAAAAGGTGAATATTGTTATCAAAAAAAGGTGAACCAAAAAGATAACTAACATAAATTATAAATGGAATAGCAGGTGGTATACTAATATTTGCAGCGGTAATAAATAAGACTTTATTCATTTTAAAAAAAATGGCAAAAGGAATACCAATTAAAAGTTGAAATCCCCAAATTGGAATTATACCAAAAAACACACCAAAACCCAATGAAATAGACTTTTTAAAATTACTTTCTTCTGTTTTAATAGCCTCTTTTTTAATACTATTAAGTACTCTAATTGGTAGATAATACAATAAAGTAAGCGTAACTAAATAGGTATTTAAAAAACTTATTCTAACAAAATCTTTAAAAGGTCTAAAGTGAGAAACCCTTTCTTCTAAATCGTATAAAACATTAATTGAAATTGGAATAATTTGTACATTTTTCCAAGCAAGTTTTACAATTACCTCTATTTCTGTTTCAAATTTTGAGGTAAAAAGCTTAATGTTTGAAACCGGTTCTAATGGATACAATCTATACCCTGTTTGTGTGTCGGGTAATGATATACCTGTTTCTATTTTAACCCAAAAATTAGAAAATTTATTTCCGAATGAACTTTTACTTGGAACTCCTTCTTGTTCCATATTTCGGGATCCCATTATTAGTGCTCCAGGATGTTTTAAAGCTGCGTCAATAAAAAGAGGAATATCTTCAGGAAAATGTTGCCCATCAGAATCAATAGTTATAGCATTCTTAAACCCACTTTCCCATGCTTTTGCAAAAGCTTTTTTTAATGAAACCCCTTTGCCTTGGTTATATGGGCTTGTAATCAAGGTTATATCTTCCTTGTATTCATTTAAAATTGTAGAAGTTTCATCTGTAGAACCATCGTTAACAATAATAATATGATAATCTTTAGCGTGTTTTAAAACACCATCAATAACTCTTTTTAATGTTTTACAATTATTGTACGTAGGTATAATTATGCAACAACTTATTTGATTCGTTGAATAAGAAGATTTAGAAAAAGTTGTTTTTGTGTCGATTTGCATTAAAAGATGCTAAACATATTTAGCAGTAAATTTAAAGAAAGTTTGGCTGTCATCAATTGATAAACCTTCGGCAGTAATTTTTAATGTATTATCCTCTAATAGGCTATAATAGATATTAACTTTAATTTCAGGATTATTGTGTGGATTAAGTATGGCTAAAAATTTACATCTTCCCATTTCTTTTAACATAAATTTTTCGTTTAAAACGTTTTCTAATAACTCTTTAACTATTTGAATTTGTACAACCCCAGGAGCTATAGGGTTATTTGGGAAGTGCCCTTCGAAAATCTGATGCGAAGCATTTAATTGTATGGTTAACCGAATATTATCTTCTGTTTGCTCAATGTTTATGATATAAAAGAATTGGTTGATTAACATTTTATAATTTTAAAAAAATAGAGTCTTTAATTGATTGATTGAACTTATCATTGAAAAATTTCATAATAGTAATATCTCCAGAATTTTCATAAAAAGTGAGCACTTTTAATCGAACAGTTTGTTTTGAAAATGTCAATTCTATAGTTTTAAAAATTGATAGTAACCGTTTGTTCTTTGGTATTAATTCAACAATATAATTTTCACCTGAAGTGAAATATTGAGTGTCAAAAGCTTTGCTTTCGAATACGTCTCCATTAATCAACCCTAACATTAGGCTGTTAATTTTTTCCATCATTTTATTTGCTCCTTCAATATTTTTCTCCTTACCATTATCTTTAATTCTAACTTTCGCATTACTTATTAATAAAACATAATTATTTGGTACTGTCTGCTCCCACCTCATTTTATCAGCTTGTTGGTAATAAAATTTACCTTCAGATACTTGTGGTTTATCCATAAAGCTTACATGCCTCTCTTGAGTAAAGTCAGCAACAATAGATGTAGTTTCCTTTGCCTGCTTTTTTAATTTTGCTTTTAAAGCAAAGGGATCTTTAATCATTACTTTTTCTTGTGCAGAACTGCTTAAAGATAAAAATAGTATTAAAATACATCCAATTAATTTAGTCATAAACTTGAGTATTGATTAATTCTGGTAATGGAACAATATTTATACCATTGTTTTTGCAAAAATGGATAATATCTGGTAAAGCATCAAGTGTTACTTGTTGTGTATCGTGAAATAAAACAATTGAGCCATTTGTTATTTTATTGGTTACTTTTTTTACCAATAATTCTTTATTTGTAATAACCGTATCCAACGAACGAACACTCCACCCTATTGATTTTAAATTAAGTTGAAATAATACTCTTTTATATCTTGGATTAGTTATTCCAAATGGCGGTCGAAATAGTAAGGTATTCTGTTTAGTTATTTTGTAAATTAGATCTGAACATTGTTTTATGTCTTCTTTTAATTTTAAAGTTGAACATAAAGTTAATCTTTTAACGTGACTAAACGAATGATTTCCAATGGCATGCCCCTCATTATGTATCCTTAATAACAACTCTTTATTTGTTTCTAGTTTATTTCCAATTACAAAAAAGGTAGCTTTTAGCTTTTCCTTTGCTAACAAATCTAAAATTTTAGGTGTTAATTCTGGGTCTGGACCATCATCAAAGGTTAATGAAATACCTTTTTCTCCTTTATTTAAACTATTTACAAAAAAATTTAATTGAATAAAACTTGACCCTAGCACAATGATAACACCATAAACGAATAAAATTAAACTAATTACAATTACTAAATAACTTAAATCAGTTATTAAAAAAATTGATAACATCAGCAGCAAAATGGTTAATATCAAAAATATGTTATGCTTCAATTGATTTTATTAAAGTTAGACCAATACTATTATTCAATAAGTTATTATATAAAAGAATATGTTTTAGTGGTTTAGAGTTATTTATCAATTTATTTCCTTCACCATTTAACATATCTACAGCCATGTGCATACCAAATGCAATATTTGTATTGTAATAACCGCAATAGTTTTCAAAAGACAACACAACTACAGGTTTTAAGTCATTAATTACTTCATTATTATCAATAGTTCCGTTTGAGGCGAATAAGATTAAGTCGATATTTTCTAGCGTTAAATTATGATTAACCAAAAAGTCTTCAATAATAGTCTTTGGATTAGCACGATTTAATCCAATAGTTAAACAATCAATTAATTGAGCTTTCGAAGATTTGTTTTTAACGTTAGACACCATAAAAAAGGAAGCGCCTTCAGTTAATTTGTTTTTAAAATTTTCATATCCAAATTCCTCCACTAATTCATCTAGTAATGATATTTTTTCATCAGCAGCACCTACTAAAACATCAGTAAGACCCTCGTTCAAACATAGTGTAGCATCTAACAAAGCGTGT
Organism: uncultured Flavobacteriales bacterium; assembly: GCA_963977515.1. Lineage (GTDB taxonomy): Bacteria > Bacteroidota > Bacteroidia > Flavobacteriales_E > Vicingaceae > Vicingus. The sequence continues at coordinate 21,308 of CAXBPN010000008.1, read as the reverse complement.
TCAAACGATAAATTATTTTGTGTATGAGTGTTATTGTATTTGTGATTTTTTAATGCTAAAGAAATTTGTCCAGCAATGGTGTTATGTGTAGATTGTATAAAAGATGTTGGCGGGATTAGCCCCTCGATTGTTAATGTATTTTTTAGAAATTTTTCTGTATCTGTCAAACACCCTAAACCTGTGCCAATTATAATTGCATCAGGATTATTGATTCCTGATTGTTCCAAACAGTCTTTACTACAAACAATTCCCATCCTAATAATCTTACTCATTCGTCGTAAATCTGATGCGTCTATAAATTGCTTATAATCAGGGGAGATGAGTTCACTATTAGTAGCTAATAATTCTATATTACTTACCCAATCATTGTTTTTAAAAGATGATTGATTTGATATTGTGGAACAAGCATTGATGTAATACATATTATGCTTTTTTTAGAATTAAGGAAGTGTTATTACCTCCAAATCCAAAAGAGTTAGACAAAACATAATTAATATTTTGTTTTGGATTACACTCTAGCTCAGGAATTAACATTGTTTCAGTAATTGGAGTAGAAAAATTAAGATTAGGAAAAGTAACATTGTTTTGCAATGCAAGTACAGCGTAAACAGCTTCAATTGTACCTGATGCAGCTAATGTATGCCCAGTATATGCTTTTGTAGAACTAAAGGACGGTACTACATGCTGAAATATATTTTTTAAAGCAACCGATTCAGATAAATCATTATTTGGTGTTCCTGTTCCATGTGTATTTATATATGAAATACTGGAAGCTTCAATATTGGATTTTTTTAGAGCATTCAACATTGCCAATGTAGCTCCTTTTCCATCTGGTGAAGATGCAGTTTGATGATAAGCATCTGAAGCATTTCCCCAACCTGAAAGTTGAGCTAGTTTTTTATTTTTTGAAATTGCAATACTTTTTTCATTTTCAAGCAATAAAAAACCACTTCCTTCTCCAAGATTCAACCCTTTTCGTTCATTGTCAAATGGTTTTACCCACTCATCACTATATATCATTAACGATTTAAACCCTTCAATAGTAAATTTGGTTAAACAATCTGATCCGCCAACCAAAACTCTATCTAATTTGTTTTGTTGAAGCATTCTTGCTCCTAACATAATAGCATTTGCCCCAGATGAACAAGCTGTAGAAATGGTGTTTATGAACCCTGTTATACCAATTTCTTCAGCTATACGATTTGTTGTTCCACCACTTTCATGAGTAGTAATTAAAGATAAATCGGGGTTATCTGTTTGTAGTTTTTGCTTGTAGTAAATTTCTGAATTATCCATTCCTCCAACAGAAGTTGACGAGATAATACCTGTACGAATTAATTTATTTGATTTATTATCACCCCACGCTTCCTTTGCCGCAACAATACCCAATAAAGAGGTTCTTGAAATAGGAACTGAAACATTTAATTGGCTGATTATTTCTTGATTACTCAATTTAACCTCTCCAACTAGTAGTTTAGTTTTATATTTAAAAAAACGAGCAGGTTCAATTCCAGTTTTTTTATTCTTTAATGCTTGATAATTTTCTTGAACATTAAATCCAATAGCCGAAATAACACCAATTCCTGTTATGTAAATATCCATCTATTTAATTTTCACCTCAAAAAAGAAACTGAAATTTATTTTTTATTATTAGTAATATAATCAGCCATAGAATTTATTGAATTAAAAACACTTTTCCCTTCTTCAGGATTTGTAATTTTAATGTTGTAATTGTTTTCTAAAAGTACAATTAATTCTAGTGCATCAATAGAATCAAGTCCTAATCCATCTCCAAAAAGAGGCATATCATCTTTTATATCAGAAACATTATACCCTTCAAGATTTAGTTGCTCGATAATTTGCTCTTTTAATTTTGTTTTTAAGTCTTCCATTTACTAAAGTTTATTTTCTTGATATAATTCAATCAATTTTGATTTTTCAAAAGGTAAATTTAATTGAATTATATCTTTTTTGGATACAAAAAACAAGAAAGCTTCAACCATTTCATCATTTACATTTAACCAACCACAAAATACTGCCTCTGCATTTTTGTTTAATAAAATATTAACATAATTAATAAAATATACTGAATCAAAATTTTCGTTAACTATAAACATATTTTCACCATACCATTTATTACGTATAGCAATTTCACCTAGAAGTATATTTGGTAAAGTGTAAACAAACAATGATGGACTTGGAGAACCTCCGTTTTGATAAGATTCTTTGAAATTAATATCAGTTAAAGCACTTGAATTATTATTTCCAAATAACAAAGCAATTTCATTGTCGTTGTACATGGTAATTTCAGGATGCTCCTTTTTAAGTAATTCAGTTCCTATAAAGGCTAATTTAGTTAGTCTATCCATTTTATAAAATTTAGGATAATCTAACGATAAAGCTGTGTATAAATCTTTTAAAAATTGGTCTATTGATAAACTATTAAATTGATGAGTTTGCTTTCCATCTACAAAGCATTGGTTTAATGAAATATGACAATATGTAGAGATATAACTCATTTCAATTTTCTAATTATTGCAGAAGCGTTACAACCACCAAATCCTGAAGCAGTTTTTAAAATGGTGTTTATTTCCATATTAATATTTTGGGTAGTAACATTTATTTTTTCAGATGTTCCTTGATGATGGTAACCAAGACTTTTAATTGCAATGTTATTTCTTAAAGATTGTATACAAATTGCCATTTCAATTAACCCCGCAGCACCTAACGTGTGTCCAAAATATCCTTTTAAACTATTTAAAGGAATTTTATTCATTTTTAATCTACCAAAAGCTATAGCTTCCATTTCATCGTTAAAAGTGGTTCCTGTGCCATGAGCCGAAATAAAATCAATATCTGATGGGTTTAAATTAGCTAGTTCTAATGTGTTTGTAATAGACCTAAACAAACCTTCTCCAGTTCTTGATGGTCCAGAAATATGATTAGCATCGTTTGAAGATGTGCCTTCAACAAATTCGAAACAAATTGATTTATAAACATTCTTGTTTATTGACATTAAAACCCCTCCTGCACCTTCTCCTAATGTTATTCCTTTTCTATTTTTATCAAAAGGCTGACAAGGCATTTCACTTATTGCAAATAATGATTGAAAACCAAATAAAACAAAGTCGCTAATTACATCTGCCCCAATAATAAATACATTCTCGTAAACACCAGCTTTAAGATAATTATTTGCAGTATTCATTGCTAAAACACCTGAAATACATGCGTTAGATACAACAATTGGTGTATTATATAGATTAAATTCTTGTTTTAATTTATTAACTGAAAACAATATTGGCGAAGCTATATTTTCTTGAATATCTGCTTTTGTAGTACTTATGATAACAAGTGTTTTTTTATCAAAAATTAAATTGGTAATAGATTCAGCAATTACAGCTTGTAAACAACTAACTATTAAATCATAAAAATTTGTTTGTGTTTTAAATTTCGACAGGTATATGTTTTCTTTCCCAAAACCAACTTCTTGATAACAAGCAATACCAGTTTTAGCTTGCTTTATTTTATTGAAATTTTCTTGTGAAGTAACTCCTAGTGGGGAGATAATATTTTCAGCTCCGATGTAAGTAATCATTTTTTAATCCCTAATTTTGACTCCCATTCTAAATAAAAATCAGGAATATTAAGGTCCATTTCTCTCGATTTTTCTAATATAAAAACTTGCATGGTAGAGCCATTTGCACTTATCTTATTAGTAGAAATATTGATTATCTCATACTCAAAAATAATTTTAGCAGCTTTACTTGGCAACAATCGAGTAATAATTTTAGCCCTTTGACCATAGTATATGGGCGATTTATGATTAATATTTGATTTTACAATAGGTGTTAAATAGCCATGAGAACAAATATCTAAATAACTCATTCCATATTTTTTTCCAAAAGCCTCTCTCCCATCTTCAAAATATTTGAGATAATTTCCGTGCCATACAACACCCATGGCATCAGTTTCGCTGAATCGAATATCAAATTCTATTTCTGTAATTAAATTCATCTTTTCTATTTTACCTTTTTGTCAGATGGAATTCGCTATTAAGTTCTTCAATTTGTATTGGAATTTTAACAAGCTCATTTCATTCTTGAACAACAATTTTCATTTCACACTCCATTAACCTTTCACCATTAGAAAAACTTTCACCTTTTACAAGATGAATATTTTCAAATTGATATAGATGAACAATTGAAGTCTCAATTTCACTATTTAATTCGGGTAGATGATGAATTTTAAGTTTGGAGATTCCTCCTATATAACCAACTTTTGGTTTTTCATTATTTAAATTATCAATAAAACCAAATCCAGCGGCAACAGTTTGAGCAATATTTTCGATTAGTGCTGGCTCTTGTAGTTTTCCATCATTAAAAAATATATTATTATCTAAAACTTTAAAAGTAGATTTAAAGCCTGTTTTATCGGCAATAATTAAACTATCAACCATTACAAAAGGATGTTGTTGTGGGATTATTTTTGTGATATTTTCTTTGTTTAATAACATTATTTGTAGAAATCAAAATAGTTAAACCATTGTTCAGGATGTAATATAACTTTTTTCTCTAATTCTGCGGCAAATTTTTCAGCTAATCTTTCAGCTGTGTGTTTTTCAGTAATAGGAGTTGTAGCACTTAATAAATAATGAAATTTTCGTTCTTTAACTGCAAAAACAAAAGTTACAGGTGCATTAAATTTTGAGGCAAGAATAAAAGGTCCTAAAGGAAATTTTGCCTTTTTACCTAGAAAATTTAATTCAATAAATTTTGCTCCTTCTAAATACCTATCAGCATGAATAGCTACAAATTCATTGTTAGTCAAAGCATTGTGAACTTTAATTACATGGCTTAAATCATTTTTAATTGGAATAATATTAAAATGAGAACCTCCCGTAGTTCCTTTTAAATATTGTTTTATTTTTTCATTCTCTTCATCCAACATTAACACATTAATCTTAGATGTAATTCTTGATTTAAGTAGATTCCCCGCAATTTCCCAATTACCAATATGTCCACTTAAAAGTATACCACCCTTACCTGCATTTCTAATATCTAATAAATATTGTTCATTATTAAATGTATAAGTAAACTTATCTCCTCTATTTAATAAAAATGCAGACCTATCAACAAGAGTTTGCCCAAAATAATAAAAATTTTTCTTGGTTATACTTGAAGCTTTTTTTTTAGAAAATTTTAACGAATTGAGGTAAAATTCTTCAATGGGTTTTCTTGTTTTTTTTGCAAAAATAAAATAATAAAAAGTAACAAATCGGAGAATTAGGTAAGCACATGAGACACCAAAATACTTTATAGTTGTTAGAAATATTCTATAACCAATTACATTTCCTTTACTTTTCCCATTCCACTGACTCATTCACTATTTCTCAGCTAACTTTTTCTCAACAAGGTTATAAAAATCATTAAATGTCACGATTCCTACAAAATCTTCTCCAGTAACTTTAAATCCAAAGTTTTCTTCTATCACAACTACTAAATCTACGTAATCTAAACTATCTAAATCTAATGTTTCTTTTAAATTAGCGTCAGGTTCAATTAAAGATCTATCAACCTCAAATTCTTCAGATAAAAACTCTTTAGTAGTACTTATTATATCTTCTTGCGTCATCTTTTAATTGTACTTTTTAATTATTAAACTCGAGTTTGTACCACCAAATCCAAATGAATTAGATAAGAAAGTGTTTATGTTTTGCTCCCTAGTTTCTGCAATAATATTAATTTTTGATGTTATTTCATCAGGATTTTCAAAATTTATATTTGGAGCAATAAATTTATTTTGCATCATCAACATGGAATAAACTATTTCACTAGCTCCTGCCATCCAACATTCATGACCTGTCATTGACTTTGTAGAACTTACAGCAACCTTGCTTCCAAAAACATCATAAATTGCCTGAGCCTCAATTCCATCTCCAATAGGAGTTGATGTAGCATGAGCATTGATATAATCTACATCATTTGAATTTATACCTGCTTGTTTTAAAGCCATTCTTAACGACCTGTGCTGTCCATCTAAATTAGGATTTGATAAATGATCACCGTTAGATGAAAATCCATACCCAATAATTTCACCTAAAATTGGTGCTCCTCTATTAATAGCTGATTCATACGATTCTAAAACTAGGGTTGCCGCACCTCCGCCAGGAATTAACCCATCTCTATCTCTGTCAAAAGGTCTAGAAGCTTTAGTTGGCGTAGATTCTTTTGCTGAAAAAACGCCTAATCCATCAAAACTACCCATGGCAATAGGGTTTATTTCTTGAGCACCACCACAAATTACACGTTCTTGTAATCCTTGTTTTATTAATAAATAACTCATTCCTATTGAATGTGAACCAGATGCACATGCTGCACTTAATGTAAAATTGATTCCTTTTAATTTAAAGATTGTAGAAATATTCATATTCACCGTACAGTTCATATTTTGGAAAATAGCCCCACTCCCAACCAATGTTGTGTCTTTTTTTTCTCTAATCTTATTAATAGTTTCGTTTATAGAGCCTGCTGTACTATCGTTTCCATAAATTAATCCTGTTTCTGTTTTATTCAAATAGTCGATATCTAATCCAGCATTTTCTACGGCTTCTTTTGTTGCCATATATGCGTACATGGCTGGCTGATGCATTCCAATTCTTTGTCGCCTAGATAAGAATGGTTTTAAGTCTGGGTCTTTAACCATTCCTGTAAGTGCCGATCTAAATCCAATCTCTTTTCTTATCTGCTCAAAAATAATTCCAGATTTTCCTTGGTAAAGTGAATCTGTAACATCTTTAAGGTTTTCACCTATACCGGAATAAATTCCCATTCCTGTAATCACAACTCTATGTTCCATTATGAATAAATTCCTCCGTTAATATTAATTATTTCTCCTGTTATATAAGCAGCTTTATCAGAAGCTAAAAAACTTACCAAATGAGCTACTTCTTCAGGGTTTCCAAAACGGTTTAATGGCACCATTTTTATATATTCATCTTTATTGAATGCTTCTGTCATTTCACTATTAATAAAACCAGGAGCAACAGCATTTACGGTTATATTTCTTTTAGCAACTTCTTGAGCCAATGCTTTTGTGCCTCCAATCATGGCACCTTTTGCTGCAGAGTAATTAGTTTGACCAGGAACTCCTTTTAAACCAGATAAAGAGGCAATATTTATAATTCTACCTTGTCTTTTTCTAAGCATCTGTTGAATTATTTTTTGAGTTACATTAAACATACCTTTTGAAGATACATTTATGACATCATCCCAATCTTTTTCGGGCATCCACATAAATAATCCATCTTTGGTTATTCCTGCATTATTTACAAGTACACGTATAAAATTATCAGGATTATTAATAAACCAATGATCTAAAGCATTATCAACTTCATTTTTTTTATGAACATTAAATTGTAATAATTCTCCATTTCCACCAACATTTTTTATTTGCTCTAGTGTTTCTTCTGCTGCTTGAACATTAGAAGAATAATTTATAAGGATATAAAATCCATGATCAATTGCCAATTGTATCGCAATTGCCTTCCCTAATCCTCGTGAGGATCCTGTAATTAATGCACAATCCATATTATATAAGTGAATTTTCTTTTATGTATTTACAAACTTTATTAATACTATCAGATTGAGAAACATCATCTGTAATAAAAGTAGCAAATTTTCTAATTGTATTATATACTAATGTTGTATTAGTAGATAATTTACTTTTTTCCTCCATACTTAATAAATCTATTGCTTGGCATATAGCCATTAAATGTATTGAAGTAACTTGATAAGCATTTTCTAATACTTGCTTAGCAAGTAAAGCACTATTTGTTCCCATACTTACAATGTCTTGATTGTCGTTATTGTTAGGTATGCTATGAACATAAACAGAATTGCTCAACGCTTGATTTTCGGCAGTAGTAGATGTAGCTGTATATTGTATGCCTTGAAACCCAAAATTTAAGCCTAATTTATTTGAATTAAGAAAAGGAGGAAATTTTTCGTTTAAACGATGGTTTAATAAAAAATTTAACTGACGTTCCATTAACATAGATAGTTTTGTTAATGCAATTTTTATCTTATCCATCTCAAAAGAAATGTAATCTCCATGAAAATTACCTCCATGGAAAACATTTTCTACATCAATATTTACAATAGGATTATCATTAGTAGAGTTCATTTCATTTTCTACTACATCTTTTGCATAATTAAAAGTATCTAATATGGGACCTAAAATTTGTGGCACACATCTTATTGAGTAATACTCTTGTATTTTCTTTTTAAACTCTTTTCGTTGAATCTCAGTATCATCCTTAAATAACTCATCTCTTTTTCTAATTAATTTACTATCATTTAGAAATTCTCGCATTTGAGCAGCTACTTCTTGTTGACCTTTATGGTGCTTTACCTCATTTAATTCTTTTGAAAAAGAATCATCAAATGACTCAACAATTTCATTAAGTATTGAGGAAGCAGTAATGGCATGGTTTATTAAACGCTGAGTATAGATAAGATTTAAAGCTGCTACTCCAGTCATACACGATGTACCATTTATAATCCCTAAACCATCTCTCAAATTTAATTTTAATGGTAATATATTGTGCGTTTCTAAAACAACTTTAGCCTCTTTTCTTTCATTTTTTTCATAAACATAACCTTCTCCAATTAAGCTTAGTGCTAAATGAGACAATTGCACCAAATCACCACTTGCACCAACACTACCATGCTCATATATTTCTGGTATTATATTCTTTTTAAGAAACAATTGGAGTTGTTTTATCACGGCTAAACTAATTCCAGAATTACCTTGTAAAAAAGTATTTAAACGTGCTAAAACCACGCTTTTCGAATAGTGCTCTGATAAAATATTTCCTGTGCCACAAGCATGGCTTCTAATTAAATTGTATTGTAGTTGGTTTAATTCATTTGGCTCAATTCTGTATTGAGCCATAGGTCCAAATCCAGTATTAATACCATAAATAATTTTATCTTTTGTAAATTCTGTTAAAAAAGTAAATGATTTCTCTGCACGTTTTAAAATATTATCATTTATAGCAACCTCCTTGTTATTAAAAACAACATGTTCTACTATTTTTAGCGTTAATTTTTCCATTGAAATGAAGATGACTTATATAGAAAACAAAGGTAATTTAATTTTAATAAAATTAACCTTGATAAAAAACAAGTTTTATTATACTACCTTCACTGTATAGCTTGCAGCTATTTGGACCTCAAAACTGAACTCCTTGACAATTAACAAACAATTGCATAGATTTGAAAATAGTATGATCAAATTATTGATAACATTAATAATGATAATAATAGCTGTCAACTCCTTTTCTCAATATTCATATGAATTTCAAAAAATAATTGAATATGAAAGATGCGAAATCTTAATTGACACAGTGAAAAAAAAATTGGATTTATAATTCTCAAGAAAATTACTATAAGAGTAACTTAGTAGGTGATTTAAGTGAAACAAATGAAATTCATCTTCCTTGTGTCAGAGGAATCAAAAGTGAAGATATTCAAATTCTATTTGGCAAACCAAACCAAATCTTAAAAAACATTTGGAAATATTATACTTCCCCTCCAGATAGTAAAGGTTTTGTTGAGAGTTACTTATCAATTGAAATTGAATTTAATAGATTAAAAAAAATTATGGCAACAAACTGTGTAGGTACAGGTAATTACATCGCAAATAATTGGGAATATCAAACTCAACAAGATTATTACAAAACATCATTTAATCCTGTTGAACAAGGAGTTGAAAAATTAGAAATACCTTGCATAAATCATATTGACAGGGAATTATTCCAAAATATATTTGGGACGCCCAATTTGTCATTTATTCATAGCTCTACTTTATTGAAAATAGATAAAAATAATCAAAACACTGTAAAACCGAACCAAAAGACTAGAGATAGATATTATACCTCACCTCATTTCGTTGATAATTTTGACTTTACCCTTCTTGAGGTAGATTTTTATCCAGCTACCCAAAACCACCCAGTATTCAACGAAATTAGAGTAATAAATTGTCAAAATATTACCGACACAATCATCTCAAGACTTAGTTACATTGATTCTTTAGGACATTATAATTACACAAAAAAAGGAGAAAAAGATCTTTTGCGTGATGCTCAACTTTATTCTTCATGTTTTTCTGAAATGGACTCTTCAATGGTAAGAACATTATTTGGGAAACCTTCAGTAATCATCAATAAAACCGAATGGGAATACCGCCTAAGAGGTGGCGAACAAAAAGGCTATAGTTTCAAAATGAGTTTTAATAGCAACGGAACACTTTCTGCAATAAATTATCTTTGGGTAGTGCCCTACATTTCAAAAAGTATTTGTCATTGACCTCCCTTTGAACTCATACTCAACTTTTAATAATTCTTTGTACCAAGAGGAGAACATTGATAAAACAATCTTATTTTTTTATGCCCGAGTAAATGTAGTCAGTCCAGATATTTCTGTAAAAGGCTTTAAAAACTCATTTCAAAATCATTCAATAAATTGTACCTTTGAACAAGTATTAATAATAGAAATTAAGAGACATGAAAGAAGCCTTTATTATAGATGCAATTAGAACACCGATAGGAAGTTTTGGAGGTACATTATCAGCAGTAAGAACAGACGATTTAGCTGCAATTCCTATTCAAGAATTGATAAAAAGAAATCCGAGTTTAGTTACAGAGGAAATTGAAGATGTAATTTTTGGTTGTGCTAATCAGGCAGGAGAAGATAATAGAAACGTTGCTCGTATGGCTGGTTTGTTAGCAGGTTTGCCTTGGCAAGTTGGTGGAGAAACTGTTAATCGTTTGTGTTCATCAGGTATGGCATCAGCGATTAATGCTTCTAGAGCTATTATGTTAGGCGATGGCGATATTTATGTAACTGGTGGAGTTGAGAACATGTCAAGAGGACCTTATGTAATTTCAAAATCGGCAAAACCATTTGGTACAGATGCTAAAATGTACGATTCAAGTTTTGGGTGGCGTTTTATCAATCCTAAAATGCATAAACTATATGGTACTGAAGGGATGGGGCAAACTGCTGAAAATTTGGTAGAAATGTATGGAATTAGTAGGGAGGATCAAGATCAATTCTCGTTTTGGAGCCAAATGAAAGCAACAGAGGCACAAAAAAATGGTAGGTTAGGAGAAGAAATCGTTGCAGTTCACATCCCTCAACGTAAAAAAGATGATCTAATCTTTGTTAAAGATGAGTTTATAAAACCAACCACTACTTTAGAAATATTACAAAAACTTCGTCCAGCTTTTAAAGCAGAAGGAGGAAGTGTTACAGCAGGAAATGCTTCGGGATTAAATGATGGTGCTGCTGCAATGTTAATTGCTTCGGGTGAAGCAGCAAATCGCCATAATTTAAAACCAATTGCTAGAATAGTTTCTAGTGCTGTAGCAGGAGTAGAACCTCGAATTATGGGAATAGGTCCAGTTTATGCCTCAGAAAAAGCATTGAAAAGAGCTGGACTAACATTGAACGATATGGATGTGATAGAACTAAATGAAGCTTTTGCTGCTCAAGCATTGGCTTGTACTCGTAAAATGGGATTGGCGGATAACGATCCAAGAATAAATCCAAATGGAGGAGCAATTGCAATTGGACACCCACTTGGAATGACTGGTTCTAGAATCTTACAAACAGCAGCATTAGAGTTACAAAAGCAAAATAAAAAATATGCACTAGTAACTTTATGTATAGGTGTTGGACAAGGGTATGCAACAATTATAGAAAGAGTGTAATAATGGACAAACATCCAAAAGTTGATGAATACATTTTCAATGCTGCTGAGTTTGCTCAACCAATTTTACATAAGTTAAGGGCATTAATTCATCAGGCACATCCAGATATAGAAGAAAATTTAAAATGGGGTATGCCAAACTTTGAATTTAAGGGATTGTTATTTAATATGGCAGCATTTAAAGAGCATTGTGCATTTGGTTTTTGGAAACAAAAACTAATTAAAGGATTTAATGAAGATATTGACGGAATGGGGAGTTTAGGTAAAATTAAGTCGTTAAATGATTTACCAAATGATGAGATGCTTTTAATGCTGATGAAAGAAGCAATATTGTTGAATGAAAAAGGAATAAAAATTCCAAAAACAGTAAAAGATAAAAAAGAAATAGTTGTTCCTCAAGAGTTAGAAGTGGCTTTATGTAAGCAACCTAAAGCTAAAAAGGTTTTTGATGATTTCTCTTATTCTCACAAAAAAGAATATATTGAGTGGATTACTGAAGCAAAAAGAGATGCAACCAAAACAAAAAGAATTGAACAAACTATATTATGGTTGTTAGAAGGCAAACATCGTAATTGGAAATACGAAAACTGTTAATACATGTCGATAGACTTAGAAAAAGAAAAACAAGAAATTGAAAAAGCCTACGAAACAATGTTGGCAATGTCTCCTCATTGTAAAAAAGATGAAGAAACATTAGCACGAGTACGGAAAGCATTTACGGTTGCTTATGATGCCCATAAAGATGTAAGAAGAAAATCAGGAGAACCTTATATTTTACACCCTATTGCAGTTGCACAAATTTGTGGTGAAGAAATAGGCTTGGGAGCAACTTCTATTATTTGTGCTTTATTACATGATACGGTTGAAGATACTGATATTACGCTTGAAGATATTGAAACAATGTTTGGAGCTAAAGAAGCTCAAATAATAGACGGCTTAACCAAAATTTCGGATGTTGTTGATTACAAAGTGTCTCTTCAGGCTGAGAATTTTCGTAAAATATTATTAACTCTTTCGGAAGATGTTAGGGTAATTTTAATAAAGCTTGCCGATAGGTTGCATAATATGCGAACACTGGGAGCAATGAAAAGAGAAAAGCAATTAAAAATTGCATCAGAAACACTTTTTTTATATGCACCGATGGCTCACCGTTTGGGATTGCATGCTATAAAAACGGAGTTGGAAGATTTATGTCTTAAAATTAAAGAGCCAGAAGCATATGATGAAATTCAGAGTAAATTAGAAAAAACGCAAGAAGTTCGAACTCGATTCATCAATAAATTTTCATTGCCTATAAAAAATGGTTTAAAGCAAATAGGGATAAAGTTCGAAGTAAAAGGTCGCCCAAAATCTATTTATTCAATATGGAATAAGATGCAAACTAAAAATATTCCTTTTGAAGAGGTTTATGATTTGTTTGCTATTCGTATAATCATTGATACTGAACAAGAACATGAAAAAACAGATTGTTGGAGAGCGTATTCTATAGTCACCGATTTCTACCAACCTAATATAGATCGACTTCGTGATTGGGTTTCGGCACCTAAAGCCAACGGTTATGAATCTTTACATACTACTGTAATGAGCCCTACTGGGAAGTGGGTTGAGGTGCAAATCCGAACCAAAAGAATGGATGAAATTGCAGAAAAAGGATTTGCTGCACATTGGAAATATAAAGAAGGAGGGAAGGAAAGCCAGTTTGACATTTGGATTAATCAGATAAGAGAATTACTTGAAAACCACGATGCTGATGCTTTAGATTTTATTGATGATTTTAAACTGAATCTTTACGACGAAGAAATTTTTGCTTTTACTCCAAACGGAGATATGAAAAGTTTACCAAACGGAGCAAGTGCATTAGATTTTGCATTTGCAGTGCATACAAAAGTTGGAGAGCATTGTTTGGGAGCTAAAGTAAATAACAAGTTAGTTCCTTTAAGTCATCCTTTAAAAAGTGGTGATCAGGTTGAAATTTTAACCTCTAAAAACCAAAAACCAAAAGAAGATTGGCTGGGATATGTAAAAACGCACAAAGCAAAATCTAAAATTAAATCGTTGCTAAAAGATGAGCAGCGTGTTATTGCTGAAGAAGGAAAATTGATTTTAGAAAAAGAATTTAAACGTCTTAAAATTTCTTATGAGAATATAAGTATAAAGGAGTTGCAGGTTTATTTTAAAGCTTCATCATCTTTAGACTTGTATTACCGTATTGCAAAAGGAGAGATTAACCTTAATCACTTAAAAGCATTTGAAGTTAAGAAAGGTGTTTTACGTCCTAAAAAATCAATTAGAAATAGAGTAACCAATTATTTTGGTCAAAAAACAACCTCTAAAAAAACGCCAAAAAAGGATGATATGTTGGTTATTGGCGACAATATGGAAAAGCTTGACTATACGTTGGCTTCTTGTTGTCATCCAATACCTGGAGATGAAGTTTTTGGCTTTGTAACGATTAATGAAGGAATTAAAATCCATAAAACAAAATGCCCAAATGCAATTCAATTGCTTTCAAATTATGCCTATAGAGTTATAAAAGCACGTTGGATAGATCAACAACAAATTGCATTTTTAGCAGGGATTAACATAACAGGAATAGATGATGTTGGGATTGTAAATACGATTACTCAAATTATATCTAATGAATTACATGTAAATATGCGCTCAATTAGTTTTGATAGTCATGATGGGGTTTTTGAAGGAGTTGTTATGGTTTATGTTCAAGATACATTGCATTTAGATAACTTGTTAGATAAACTGGCAAAAGTAAAAGGGGTTAAAACAGTTAATCGAGTTGATAGTTAAACATTTTTTCAACAAAGAGTTAACATTCGTTTAATGTACATGATTAATTAATACTTTTACTCTTTAACACTCCAACATGAGTACAACTGAAGAACTTCAAGAAAAAGTAAAAAGTATTTTTTCTGATTATCTAGAAGAAAATGGGCATCGTAAAACGCCCGAACGGTTTGCTATACTCCAAGAAATTTACTCTAATAATGATCATTTTGATGTAGAAGAATTGTACATCTCTATGAAAAATAAAAAATATAGAGTAAGTAGAGCTACACTTTACAATACTATTGAGTTGTTGTTGGCAGCAAATTTAGTTCGTAAACATCAGTTTGGCTCTAATATTGCTCAGTTTGAGCGGTCTTATGGTTCAAAACAACACGATCATATTATTCTAAGTAATGGAGAAGTTATTGAGTTTTGTGATCCTAGAATTCAAAATATAAAAGCAACTCTTGAGGAAATATTTGATTTAAAAATATTACATCATTCATTAAATTTTTACGGCGTTAAAAATGAAGAAAAATAAATGAGCTTTTCTTATACTATAGAAAGAGAAGAAGAGTTAATGATTGTATCATTAAATGGGAGTTTAATTGGGAAATCTCAAGTTGAAGGATTATTTATTGATATAGAAAATGAAATGATTGAAGGCGGCGAAAATTTGATGATTGATCTTGCCAAAATGGAATATATGAACAGTACGGGATTAAATGTTTTAATTAATATTTTAACCCAAACAAGAAATAAAGGTGGCGATGTTGTTATTGTAAATGTGCCCGAAAAAATTAATAAATTATTAGTAATAACGAAGTTAAATAGCGTGTTTAATATTAAAGAAAATAGAGGGCTAGCTAAAACAGAATTGACCAAAGCAAATGAAAGTTGATGTATTATTAGGTCTTCAATGGGGAGACGAAGGAAAAGGTAAAATTGTTGATGTGTTAACACCTCAATATAATATTATCGGAAGGTTTCAAGGAGGACCAAATGCTGGTCATACTTTAGAATTTGATGGCATTAAACATGTGTTACATACAATTCCGTCTGGAATCTTTCACGATAACGTGATAAATGTTGTAGGTAATGGTGTGGTAATAGACCCTGTTATTTTAAAAGTTGAAATTGACAAGTTGATTAGCATGGGAGTAGATGTAAATAAAAAAATGTACATCTCTAAAAAAGCTCATTTAATCTTACCAACTCACCGTTTAATTGACGCAGCTTCTGAAGCTTCAAAAGGGAAAGAAAAGATTGGTTCAACACTAAAAGGAATTGGTCCAACTTACATGGATAAAACGGGTAGAAATGGATTGAGAGTTGGAGATATTTTTGAAGCTAATTTCAAAGAAAAATATACTGCTTTAGTTAAAAAACACAAACAAATACTAAAGTTCCATAATTACGATTATGATTTAGCTGAATTAGAGCCAGCATTTTATGAAGGTATAAATACAATCAAACAATTAACTTGTATTGACAGTGAGCATTATCTGAATAATAATTTAAATGCAGGTAAAAAAATACTAGCAGAAGGAGCACAAGGAACATTATTAGATGTTGATTTTGGTTCTTATCCATTTGTAACTTCATCAAATACAACTACAGCAGGTACTTGTACTGGATTAGGTATTGCTCCAAATAAAATTGGAGAAGTTTACGGAATATTCAAAGCCTATTGTACTAGAGTGGGAAGTGGTCCTTTTCCAACAGAATTAGACGATGAAGTTGGAGAAAAAATTAGAACTGCTGGCTTTGAGTTTGGAGCAACAACAGGAAGAAAAAGAAGATGTGGATGGATTGATTTACCTGCTTTAAAATATGCAATTATGATTAACGGAGTTACTCAATTGTGTATGATGAAGGCTGACGTATTAGATGATTTTGATACAATTAAGGTTTGTACACATTATAAATATAAAGACACACAAGAAGTAATTGATTTTATGCCTTACGATCTTGTTTCTAGAGATGTGGAACCAATTTACGTTGAGCGTAAAGCGTGGAAAACAGACTTAACAAAACTGTCTTCAATTAATGGAATTCCAGCAGAATTAAATGATTACATCGAATACTTAGAAAAAGAATTAAACGTTCCTATTACTATCGTGTCTGTTGGACCAGATAGAAAACAAACATTAATTAGAGAAAACGTATTGGTTTAAACTAAGTTTAAAATTGAAAAGTTATAAAGTTATAAAGTTAAAGTCCTCCTTTATGGGAGGACTTTTTGTATCTCCCCTTAAAGAGAAGATAAGAGGGTTGATTACTTTATACGTGTGTTTAATTTCAATGATTTCATTTGCACAAAACACATCTAAAATTGAAATATTGAACGCAAATAGTTTAGAATATGATGAAACTTTAGGGAAGAATGCAAAACGGTTAATTGGAGATGTTCAATTTAAACATGATGACGCTTTAATGTTTTGCGATAGTGCTTATTTCTACTCAGAATCAAATAGTATGGATGCTTACGGACATGTTCGTATTGTGCAAGGTGACTCACTAAGATTGTTTGGAGATTCATTAAATTATAATGGAACTACTCGTAAAGCATTATTACGTGGTCATATACGATTAGAGAATAGAGATATTACGTTAACCACTAATTATTTGGATTACGATAGAAAGCTAAATATGGCTTACTATTTTGGAGGAGGAACGGTTGTAAGTCAAAAAGAAAATAACACGCTGGTTAGTAATTTAGGTTATTATTATACTGAGAGCAAGTCGTTTTTTTTTAAAAAAGATGTTGTATTGACAAACCCTGAATATATAATTAAAGGAGATACTTTACAATATGGTTCACAGAGTAAGATTGTGAATTTTTTAGGACCAACAACTATTACCAGTAAAAACGATTTTATCTATTGTGAAAATGGATGGTATAATACCACAAGAAATACATCTAAATTTTTTAAGAATTCTTATTTATATTCTGACAATAAAATAATAACGGGTGATACTATTTATTATGAGCGGGAAACTGGTTATGGAAGAATAGATTGTAATGGCGCAATCAATGATACGTTAGAAGGCTTGATATTAGAGGGGAATGTTATTGAATTGTTTCAAGATAGAGATAGTGTTATGATTACTAATGAAGCTTTAATGATGCAGTTGTTTGATACTGACACTTTGTTTCTTCATGCCGATACTTTTAATGTGTCAACACAATTTATACCTAATAAAAATTTGCCAAATCAAACAGATTCAATTAGAAACTTGTTTGCATATCATCACGCCAAGTTTTTTAAAACAGATATGCAAGGAAAAGCAGACTCTATCGTTTATAATTTTTCTGATTCAACTGTAAATTTTTATCATGATCCAGTATTATGGTCACAAGTGAATCAGTTAACTTCTAAATTCACTTATTTACAAATGAAAAAAGGTAAAATTGACGCCATTTATTTAAACGAAAATGCATTTATTATTTCAAAAGCAGATTCCTTATTTGATAATTTTAATCAGATTAAAGGAGTAAATATGATTGGATATTTTAATGATAGTAATCAACTTAAAAGGATAGAGGTAATGGAAGATGCTGAAACTATATATTATGGAAGAGATGAAGTTGGAGACTATATTGGCGTGAACAAAGCTGAAGGTACAAATATGTTAGTATTTTTAGATGATAATGAATTAAGTTCACTCACGTTTATTAAAGACCCCGAAGCAGTTTTATACCCTATTAAAGAGCCTTCACCAAAGGATGTTTTATTGAAAGGGTTTAATTGGAGAGTAAATGAACGTCCCAAAAATAGATTTGATATTTATAATAAATAGAAAAAGCCGAATTCAATTATTGAAGTCGGCTTTTTCATGAACTTAAAACTAATTTATTATTCTTTTACAAATTTAGCTTGTATTATTCCATTGTTTGTTTTTACCATTAAGAAATACATCCCTTTACTAAGTTCTGATACATTAATAGTATTGTTATTTTGTTGAATAGTTTTTACTAACGAACCATTAATGTTGTAAATAGTCACTTGTTCTATTTTATCAGCAGTAGTAATTTTTAAGAGATCCCTAGTAGGGTTTGGAGATATATTCATACGAATGTTATTAAATTTTTGAATACCTACAATTGTTACATTACTACAGTCTGAAGTATCAATACAGCCATTATAAGTAATTTCAACTGCATAATTTCCATTAGTAGTAGCAGTAAAGTTTTGGGCAATTTCACCACTAATTACTACATTATTATTGTCACAATCTAACCAACGGTATGTCGCACCAAGTTGGTTTGAGGATAGAGTGATTCCTCCTGAAATATTGATTGTATTATTAATTATAGTAGGAACTATAGTCGGTGTTTGGGTCATTTCTACTCTACAAGCAGAATTTGAAGAACAATTTGAAGCAGAACTTGTAACCCTATCGCCTATTGGATTCATGTTTATTAGAGTACCATTTGTAACTGAAGGCGAATTATCAATTACTTCTATACCGTAGGTTTCATTAAGATCAAAATAACCAGTTAAATTTGGTTCTAACCCAGTTAAGCAATTACTATAATTATCTAGTATAATTGTTCCACTTAATTCAGCTTTCCATATTCCAATTTCATCTATTTCTATACTTGAATAACTAGGGCTATATGCTCCAATTATTAAATCTGATGGACTAGCATAAGAAGATCCATTGGTGCCTGTATTACCACTTTCCCAAACTCCATCAACATAAATTTTCCAAGTGCTGCCTGCAGCAACAGTACCAACCACATAGTGCCATTGCCCATCATTTATAGTAGTTGTAGATGGTCCAGAAGAAGCGTAGGTTCCTCCTACTCCTTTTCCATCAAAACTAGCTTTTCCAGATGTATTTATAAATAAAGCATAACCACTTGAACCATCATATTTGCTAATTAAATATTGTACTGTTCCTATTGTAGTTGTTTTTACCCAACAAGCAACTGTTACTGCAAGAGTAACACCCCTGTTTAATGCTGTTAGACTTATATGGTCATTAACTCCATCAAGTCTTAAAGCATTGTTAATAGGAGTAGTAGGGCCTTCACCTATTACGGTAAACATAGATGAAGTAGTAATTGGATTTGTAGTAAAATCTATAGCATTTCCAGTTCCTGAAATTGGTCCATCTATAACATTTCCTAAATTATCTAACAAACTGTAATTTGCACCTATAACAGAACTTCCCGTTGATACCTGAGCAGTTTCTCCATCACAAACTGATGTTGGAGCAGATATAGTTTCATCAGCAATATTTAGAATGTTTATAGTTACTGTTTGTGACATCTGTAAAGTATCATTTGGACTTTGGCAAGGAGTAGGAGCTTGATAAACCCATGTTCCTCCTGATAAAGTACCAGAAAGGTTAATCGGAGAGCTATCTACTAAAGTAGTTCCAGTTCCTTCATCAAACTTAAAATATCCAACTAAATTTGTTTCTGTACCAACTAAACATGTGGTATATCCAGGTGATACTGGTAGTACATTATTATAAATTGACACCTCATCTATTTCAACCATAGAGTAGGTTGTGTTATATGCTCCAACTGTAATTGATGCAGGATTAGCATAGGTTGAACCATTATTTGGTCCAGTATTTCCACTTTCCCAAACGCCATCTACATATATTTTGCTTGTACCACCTAATTCGGAAGTACCCATAATATAATGCCATTGTCCATCATTTACAGTAGTTGTAGATGCTCCTGAAGGAGTATAAGTTCCCCCCAAACCTTTACAATCAAAACTAGCTTTTCCAGAAGCATTTATGAATAAAATGTATCCACTTGAACCACTGTATTTGTTTACAAGTTGTATAGCTACACCTTGAACTGATGTTCTAACCCAACATCCTACAGTCACTTTAGTCGAAACCCCTCTGTCAGAGGTGCCAAGATAAGCAACGTCATCAACACCATCGAAGCTTATTGTACCTAATGATTCTTGCTCAGCATAAACATTAAAGGTTTCAGTAGAGTTAATTGCTCCTGTATTAAAATTTAGATCATTTCCGTTGCCGGAAATTGGTCCATCTACGATAGTATTAATGTTATTTCGTAAATAATAACTTACACCAGTTTGAGATCCTGTAGTTGTAATTGTTGTAGTTTGTCCATCACACAATGTTGTAGCTTCTGTGCTTACAGGTAAATCATTAATTTGTGCATTAGCACCAAAGCTAAATGCTGAAATTGTTAAAATACTTAGCACTAATTTTTTCGCATTAAGCGAAGTCGAAATGTTCATAGTTTTTGTTTAATTGATTTATAAATCAAATATAAAAAGTCATTAGGCTAAGAAGTAATATACTTTAGCAACAGACAATTTACTTTAGGAATGGACTTTTTTGAGTGAAGAGTAATGTGTATTGGGTAAAGAGAAGATTCCAGTTTTATGATTACTTCATCATTACTGCCTCAAATTCTAGTTTTTTATATTTTGAGAGTTTTGCAATTATATTTTTCTCCATTTCTATTTCTAGTTTAGTTTTTGAGAATGAAGTTATTTTTTTAAGGTTAATCAGCCATGACTTATGTGATCGAAAAAACATATTATTTTGCTCGAAGATGGTTTCAAAATGTTTTAAATTTTTACTCATCAAGTAGTTGTTAGATATGGTATGAATACAACTATAAGCTTCTTGAGCTTCAATGGCAATAATGGTGTCTATTGCTACAATTTCTTGACCATCATTTTTACGAACAACAATTTTGGAGATATTTTCAGATTTGAGGTTGTCTTTTAACGCATTATAATTTT
>CAXBPN010000007.1:0-28538 GCA_963977515.1 uncultured Flavobacteriales bacterium | reverse complement strand
TATTTGGTTGTGAGTTTTCACTTTACGAAATTAAGAATTATGAATTCATTATTTAGTGGTCAGATGACTTTTTAGTCTAACAGCATAGTCATCAGACCACTTTCGTTAAAAGGTTATTTTTTTCCTGAGGAAGTGCAACGGACGTCAGGAATCCAGTTAGATAAATAGTTTGTCTTTTCTGGATCCCTACCTACGCAGGGATAGCCAAACATTAAGAACAGATTTTAAATTAAGCTAAGAGTTACACACAACTCAATTCTCAACCCACCAAACTCAGTCGTACTAAAAAATCAAAGTGCTCTCCTTTTAGTATTTTATCCGTTTTAAAACCAACTGTTTTTCCTGTTTTTTTAAGTGTATCAAAATCTACAAACAACCAATTAAAATGGTCGGTAATTGTATTTTTATATTGCATTTGATAAACTACCTCTCCATGATAGGGTTTATTCATGTCCACCCATTTCGAGCCATCTTCTTCTTCAAACATATAAGCTATATCTGATGAATCTAATAAGATTTGTCCATTAGGATTAAGTAAGTTTATACATTGATTTAGAAAAGTAGGTAATTTCTCAAGGGTTTCAGCTATTCCTATACCATTCATTAGCAATAAAATGGTATCATATTTTTCATGCTTAATGTCAAAAAAATTGATGAACTCAACATTTTCAACCCCTCTTGATTTCATTACATCAACAGCTCCTTCTGAAATATCTATAGCTTTTACAGTTAATCCTTTTTCTTGTAAAAATAAGGCATGGCTTCCACTCGCTCCTCCTACATATAGTATTTTCCCTTTACACATTTCCAATGCTTTCTGCTCAATTTTAGGCATGTCAGCAAATGTTCTAAATAGATAATTTGTTGGAATAACATCTTTTTCCGAAATATCAGAAAAAACTGTAATATCTTCAGCTTTCAAATTGAAATGATAGTCTTTTAAGGCTTCTCCTAAAGCATCCTTAGTATTCATTTTATAAAATTAAAAAAGAATTTCTTCTCCTTTATCATCTACAAAACGATACTCTAAAAGACTATTAGCTGTAGTTGGAACTACATCAATTGAGCAACCAATCTTCTTCTCCCACTGTTTTCTTAACGAGCCTACAAAGAATCCTTTTGACTTATTGATATAAGCCTCCACATAAGGATGAGTATTGATTCTAATCTTTTTAATTTTTTGTTGTTGAGCGATATATTTTAAATTACTCTCAATATCATCAACCAATAAAATAGTAGAATGTACTTCTCCATTTCCTCCACAACAAGGACATTTTTCAGAAGTTTTTATATCCATTTCAGGACGAACACGCTGACGAGTAATTTGTACCAATCCAAATTTTGAAGGAGGTAGAATATTATGTTTAGCTCTATCGCCTTCCATAAACTCTTTCATCTTATCAAACAGCAATTGTCTATTCGCAGCTTCTTTCATATCAATAAAATCAACTACAACTATTCCTCCCATATCTCGCAGCCTTAGTTGACGAGCAACTTCTTCGGCGGCTTCTAAATTTACCTCTAACGCATTTTGTTCTTGTGTACTGTCTTTTTTCTTTCCTCTTTGCCCACTATTTACATCTATTACATGCAATGCTTCTGTATGCTCAATAATTAAATAAACACCCGATTTTAGCGTAACATTTTTACCAAATAAAGATTTGATTTGTTTTTCAACACCAAAATTATCGAGTATTGGCATTTTACCAGCATAATCTTTAATGATACTTTCTTTATCTGGAGCTATTGTTTTTAGAAAAGTTCGAAGTTCATTTGCTAATGTTTTATCATTAACATGGATGGTATTAAAATCTTTGTTTAGTAAATCTCTTAACAGTGATGATGTTCTGTCTAACTCTCCTAAAACTCTTTTAGGAGCATGAGCATTTTTAAGTTCATTATAACAAATTTCCCAACGACTAACTAAGTCGCTCATGTCAGCATGCAAATCAGCAACTTTTTTGTTTTTAGCAACTGTTCTCACAATTACTCCAAACCCTTTAGGCTTAATGCTTTTAATTAAGCGAATTAATCGTTCTCGTTCATCAACATCTTTTAATTTTTGAGAAACAGATACTTTATTTGCAAACGGAACAAGCACCAAGTATCTTCCTGCTAACGAAATTTCAGCACTTAATCGAGGGCCTTTTGTTGATATAGGCTCTTTGGCTATTTGAACTAAAATTTGATCGTTGGTTTTTAAAACTTTTTCAATTTTACCAGTCTTTTCAATTTCTGGTTCAAACTCAAAATCTAAGGCAGAACTATTTAATCCACCTCCAGTTACACCTCTTGTAAATTTAGTAAACGAATTAAATTTCGGTCCCAAATCAAGATAATGTAAAAAGGCATCCCTTTCGTAACCAACATTTACGAAAGTGGCATTTAGCCCAGGCATAATTTTCCTAACCTTTGCTAAATAGATATCGCCTACAGAAAAACTATTATTGTTTTTTTCTTTGTGAAGTTCTAACAACTTATTGTCACGAAGAATAGCAATAACAACTTCTTTAGGCGAAGAATCTATAATTAATTCTACACTCATTTAAAGTTTTTTGTACATATACTAGAAAACCTTTTAAGGGTATCTTAAAAGGTAACCGGTAATAAAAAAGATTAAAATATAGCCAACACTTAAAAGTGCTAGCTATAAATAAAAGAAAAATTATTTCTTTTTCTTATGTCTGTTTTTTCTCAATCTTTTCTTACGCTTGTGAGTGGACATCTTATGTCTCTTTCTTTTTTTTCCGCTTGGCATAATTTCTTATTTTATATTTTTAATATCTTACTTCTTAATCAGTAAGCTTAAATTAAGCTTTTACATTCTTTTTCACTTTCTCTGCAAACGATTTAGCAGGTTTAAATGAAGGAATAAAGTGTTCTGGTATTATAATAGTTGTATTTTTAGAAATATTTCTTCCCGTTTTTTGTGCTCTCTTTTTCACAATAAAACTTCCAAATCCTCTTAAATATACATTATTTCCACCTTCTAAAGATTTTCGAACTTCTTTCATGAATTCTTCTACAGTCCTTTGTACTGCTAGTTTTTCTATTCCTGTTTTGTCTGAAATCTTTGAAACAATATCTGCCTTTGTCATTTTAAAATATCTTTTTAACTATTTAAATTTCAATTAATTATCTTTTTGAGGGGTGCAAATATACAAGTTTTAATCAATAGGAGAAAAAACATTATCTTATTTTAGCTAAAATTTATATAAACATCGACAAGTTGACAATTTTAATGGATTTCAGTAGCTTATTAATTAAATGGTACAAAGAAAACAAACGCAACTTACCTTGGCGAAAAACAACTGATCCATATAAAGTCTGGCTTTCAGAAATTATTCTCCAACAAACTAGAGTTGAGCAAGGGCTTAGCTATTATTTAAAGTTTATTCAACACTATCCTACTATAGATAAGTTAGCTAATGCAACAGAAGAAGAAGTACTTAAACTATGGCAAGGGCTCGGCTACTATTCAAGAGCAAGGAATTTATATTTTACTGCAAAATACATTGTAAATAACTACAACAGTAAATTTCCTAACAACTATAAAGAAATATTAGCCTTAAAAGGTATTGGAGAATATACTGCTGCTGCCATTTCTTCTTTTTCATATAACATGCCCTACCCTGTTATTGATGGTAATGTTTACCGTGTTTTATCAAGGGTTTTTAATATATCAACACCAATAGATTCTACTCAAGGTAAAAAAGATTTTAAGGAATTAGCAACTGAACTTATTGATAAAAATAATCCAGCAGAATACAATCAAGCAATTATGGAGTTTGGTGCATTACAATGTAAACCTAAATCGCCCAATTGTAGTGAATGTATTTTTATTGATAACTGCTTAGCTTATAGTAATAATACAGTAGATAATCTTCCTGTTAAAGAGAAAAAAATAAAAGTAAGGAACCGATTTTTTAATTATTTAGTTTTTACTGACGAACAGTCTATTCTAATAAAAAATAGAACTGAGAAAGACATTTGGCAGGGATTATTCGATTTTCCATTAATAGAATCAACAAAACCTATTGACCAGTTTCAGGATTTATGCCTTGACAAATATAAAGTAATGAACAACTTAGCAATCAAATCTATTGATAAATCAAATGAGTACATACACATCCTATCTCACCAAAAAATACACGCTACATTCTGGTCAATAAAAATGAATGACATTAATAGCATTCATACTAATGAATTAAAAATATTAAAATCTGAATTGGAGAAATACCCAGTACCTAAATTGATAGAAAATTTTAGCTACAAAAAAGTAAAAATGAGTACATTTGATAATCTATAAATACAATAACATAAAATATGGCAGGAATAAATAAGGTAATTTTAGTAGGCAATTTAGGTAAAGACCCAGAAGTACGATACTTGGAAGGTGGAAGTGCTGTTGCAAACTTTCCTATTGCTACTTCCGAGACCTATAAAGACAAAACCTCTGGAGAGAAAAAAACAATTACAGAATGGCACAATATTGTTGTTTGGAGAAGGTTAGCTGAAATTGCTGAAAAATATCTAAAAAAAGGAAATCAGGTTTACATTGAAGGAAAATTAAGAACACGCCAATGGCAAGATAAAGATGGCAACAATAGATATACAACAGAAATTGTTGGAGATAATATGCAAATGTTAGGAGGAAAAAAAGACGAATCTTCCTCTTCTTCTAGCAACACCGATACTCCTCAGCAGTCTGAGCCACCAATTGACAAGAGTAACGACATTGCAGATGACTTGCCCTTTTAGTTTAATTAATTAAGAATGAAATTGGACGATCCCTCCCAGAATTTAATTATCTTATCACAACTCAATCAATCTTTTAATATTGAAACCTTAGCTTATCTTATTACGCTAATTATTTTAATCATTTTTTCTGCTCTTATTTCCGGTTCAGAAGTAGCTTTATTTTCATTAAATCCTACTGAAAAAGATTTAATTAATAATGGTGAGAGCAAACCTTTACTTCGAATAAAAAAATTACTAAGCACTCCGAAAAAATTATTGGCAACAATTTTAGTTGCTAATAATTTTATAAACATTGCGATAATACTCTTATCAACTATTACAATAGAAAGTTTAATTGATTTTAGATCTTTACCTGAATGGTTAATTTTCTTAATTCAAGCTATTGGCATCACATTTTTAATCTTATTGTTTGGCGAAGTTATTCCAAAAGTTTATGCAACAAAACATGCACTAAAACTAGCTCAAATTATGTCTTTACCTTTAAATATTTTAATGAAAATATTTAGCCCTTTAAGTAAAATATTAATTTTTTCTACAAACATTTTTGATAGACGTATAAAACGAAAAAGCCATGACATTACAGTTGAAGAGCTTTCTCACGCACTTGATTTAACCGATGATATTGCTTCTGGAAATGAAGAACATCGGATTTTAAAAGGCATCGTTCAGTTTGGTGAAACAAATGTTTCTGAAGT
Source organism: uncultured Flavobacteriales bacterium (assembly GCA_963977515.1). GTDB lineage: Bacteria > Bacteroidota > Bacteroidia > Flavobacteriales_E > Vicingaceae > Vicingus. The sequence continues at coordinate 23,082 of CAXBPN010000007.1, read as the reverse complement.
AATGAGAGCTAGAGTAAATGTTGTTGCCATTGAAAAGAAAACTCCATTTACAGAAATTATTGCAACCATTTTAAATTCTGGACACTCTAGATTACCCGTTTATGATGATTCTTTTGATAATATATTGGGCGTACTATATATTAAAGACCTAATCTCACATATCAATAAAGATGAAAATTTTAATTGGATACCTCTAATACGTGCTCCGTTTTTTGTGCCTGAAAATAAAAAGTTAGATGATTTATTAAAAGAATTTCAAGGTCGAAAAATACACCTTGCAATTGTTGTTGATGAATACGGAGGAACATCTGGTATTATTACCTTAGAAGATGTGATTGAAGAAATTGTTGGTGAAATTAGTGACGAGTTTGACGAAGATGATGTTGCCTACTCAAAAATTAATGATAACACTTATGTATTTGATGCAAATACATCTATAAATGATATTAGTAAAGTTGTTGATTTAGAAGATAACTCTCCTTTTACTGAAATGAAAAAAGAAGCAGATACGTTGGCGGGTTTTATTATTGAGGTTTCTGGAAAAATACCTCAAAAAAATGAAAAAATTAACTTTTTAAATTTCAGTTTTACAGTGGAAGCTTCTGATAAAAGAAGAATTAAACGAGTAAAAATGGTAATTAATAAAGAAAAAAATGAGCTTTAGAAGGTTTAACATATTGCTAATCACTTCCGTACTTCTCTTTTCTTGCGAAGAAGAAGTTTACACACCTAAACCTAAAGGATATTTTAGAATAGATTTACCAGAAAAAAGTTACCACGAAGTAGTTAAGAACTGTCCTTTTAGCTTTGAAGTGCCTGATTATGCAAACATTGAACAAGACCCAAGAAACCCGAACAACAACTGTTGGTTCAACATTAATTTTAGTTCTTTAAATGCTAGCATCTATTTAAGTTATAAACCAGTAAACAATGATTTAAACATCTTTTTAGAAGACTCTAGAACGCTTGCTTTTAAACACACGGTTAAAGCAATAAATATTGAACAAAAAATAATCAACAATCCCAGTAAAAGATTATATGGTTTAATTTATGATATAAAAGGAGATGCTGCTTCTGAGTATCAGTTTCATTTAACCGATAGTACGCAACATTTTTTAAGGGGCTCTCTTTATTTTAATAATGCTCCTAACCAAGATTCAATACAACCTGTATTAGATTTTATTAAAAAAGATATAGAGCATATCTTTGAAACTTTTGAGTGGAAGAATTAAGTTAAAGCTTGTTTCTTAAAAGCATTCATTACAAAAACAATTGCAGTTAGCAATAAAAATGCTCCCAACTGATGAGCTACTCCTAACCAAACAGGAACAGCTAGCAATAAAGTAAACACTCCCAACACAAACTGAAATAAAACAGCTAGCCACAAAATGGTTACCCCTTGTTGCTGCAAACTATTTAATGTTAGTTTTCTCGTTTTAAACCATAAGTAAATAATTACACCAACCACAACATAAGCTAAATATCGATGTATAAATTGAACACCAGCTATTCCCTCTATAAAACTTAACCACAAAGGTTCAATAGCAAATACAGACTCACTAATCCATTCATCTCCCATTTTTGGCCACGTATTGATAACAAAGCCAGCATTTAATCCAGCCACAAAAGCACCATAAATAATTTGTAAAATGATTATTCCAAACAACAAATAAGTAATTTTTCTTATTGATTTGTATTCAGAAGAATTATTAGGATAGATTAAATTTAAGGCTACCCAAAATGTATAGGCAAAAGTTAAAAAAGCAGTAATAAGATGTATTGCTAACCTAAAATGACTTACATCAGGATCTTTAACCAATCCACTTTTTACCATCCACCAGCCTATTACTCCTTGCAATGCCCCCATACCTAGTATAATTAAGCATTGAACAGTTAATTTCTTAGATAGTTTTTTCTTAACCAAAAAGTAAACAAATGGAATAATAAAAACTAGCCCAATTAACCTTCCTAACAAACGGTGAAAGTACTCCCAAAAAAAGATAGATTTAAATTCTGCTAAGGTAAAATGATAATTAACCATTTGGTATTCAGGAAACTGTTGATATTGCTCAAATGTTTTTTGCCAAGCTTCTTCTCCAATTGGTGGAATAGCTCCCATAATTAATTTCCAATCTACCATTGAAAGACCAGAATTAGTAAGTCTAGTAATCCCTCCAATTATTACCATTAAAAAAATTAATAAGCAGCCCGAAAGCAGCCAAATAATTATTGGTTTGTTTGTATTGTTTTTCATTTAAATGATTTGACTTCAAAATTAACAATAGATATGTTGGAATTCCTACAAAAAGTGGGACAAAAAAGTTAAGACCTATGCTACATCTTTTAAATTATTAAATTCTTGTTCTACTTCTTTAGGAGTTTTATAATCTAAAGAAGAGTGTAAACGTTTTCTATTATACCATATTTCAATATATTCAAAGACAGTCTTAGTTTTTATGTCCCAGCTAGATTAGTAACTCCAATGTGTGATTGATAATTTTTTAAAGCCTGTTTTTCCACTCATCAGTTTTACTTTTAACAAGTAAATTCCTGATTTAACATCATTGATAGAAATATTCATTTGATTAGAACCCAAATTAAAATACTGTTTAATTAAATTTCCTGAGACATCTAATAGTTCAATTTCTTCTATGTTGCCTTTTAAATTGATAATTTCATTTGCAGGATTAGGGTAAAAAGACCATTCATCTAATTTATCATCTCTTAAATCAACCACGTTAATTTTAGAGTAAGAAAAGTCTCCATTATAGTCAGTTTGCTTTAGTCTGTAATATAATACTTGTGATTGATTATTATAATCAATAAAATTATAAGAAAGTATATCATTACTATTCCCTGCCCCCTTTATAATCCCAATTGACTTAAAATTTATAGCATCTTCACTTTTTTCAATTGTAAAATAATCATTATTAATCTCAGTTAAAGTTGACCAATCTATATAAACTTCCTTCCCTTTATTATTTGTATTAAAGTTTAAAAGTTTAATAGGTAAACCTATTACTAGGGACTCTTCTAAACAAAACTCATCAAAAGCAATACCATCATTATTGTTATCAACTTTATGAAAAATCAGTTTAATTTTTATTGTCCGACCATTTAATCCACTTCCTATGGGAAATCCTTTTGTAATAAAATCTTTATAAGGAACCGTTGAAGAACCATCAGATGCTAAATACCTTGAACCTCCGGCTGTATTAGCTCCTGTTAATGTGAAAGCATTAGTATAAGTAGAACCATTATCTGTACTGTACTGAATATCAACTGAATTATCAGGGTTGGTATTACTCCCAAAGGTTGCAAAATTTCCTCTAAAAGAAATTGCATTATTATTAGTTACAGTATAACTTAACACTTCTAGCTCTTCACCGTCAACAGCAGAAGTACCTATCCTATGATTTAAGACAAAGACAGATCCTACTTCAAAATTTAAGCAGTTAGTTATATTTGTTGGTGTTGCAGCATTATTACTAACATCATAAATAGTATTATTGTCACAAGTACCACTTTCTACTGGAGTATCAAAAGTAGAGGCTCCACTACTTGTAATTAAAGAGGAAGTATTATCAAAATTTTCACAAATTAAACTACTTCTAGGAGTTACTAATCTAAATTCATCGAGAGCAAAGCCTTCCCCACCTGATGTAAACCCATAGATTTGAACCTTAATTTTAATTGTCTTACCACTATGCCCACTTCCTAAAGAAAACTCTTTAGTTCTAAATGTATTTTTAACAGAAACAGTTCCATCACTTGAAATCAATTGTGCTCCACTTGCAGTTAGCGTTAAAGAGGGCGATACTGACCATGTAGCACCAGAATCTAAACTATAATAAACTTCTAATTTATCACCCGAACTATAACCTGCAGCTCCACAACTGGTATGAAGTGCAAAATTACCGGCAAAACCAATTTCATCATTATTCGTAACTAAATAGCCACTATCAAAAACTATTAGTTCAGTAGGAGAACCAGCTGTTGCAGAATTTAAATCAAAACCTGAAAAGACAGACCCAACTTCATCATTCAATACATTAGTTATTTCTGTTGAAGCAGAATGATTTGCACTTACCGTGAACATATCTGCCGTAGTACAAGAATTATTGTTTGTAGCAAAATTCCCATCAGTACTTAAATTTGATACATCATCAAAACTCTCCGTTTCTAAAACATCAAAAACTTGAGACAAAAGTAGAAATGGATAAAATCCAACTAAAAATATTAAAGCTTTCATAACATAAATTTTTTAATAAAATTAAAGGCTACCTCTTATTATTTAATAGTAATAAATTAAGGTTATTAAAAAGTCTGAATTAATTTATTAATTTTAAATACTATGAAAACTGAACCTTTATTTGATTTAATTAATTCCTTAACAATGTCGGAGAAAAGATTTTTTAAAATCTTCTCTCAACGACATGTTATTGGAGAAACCAACCAATATTTATTGATGTTTGATTTTATTGATAAAAATGAATCTACCACCAATGAAATTCTTAAAAAACAATCTTTTGTTAAAAATTTATCAGCAGAAAAAAACTACCTATACCGTTTAATTTTAAAAAGTTTAAATGCTTATTATGCTGATTTTAGTACTAAAATGAAAGTTCAAAATTTAATTATTAGTGCTGAAATATTAGCTTATAAAGGACTAGAAACTCAAGCCTTAAAAACGCTAGAGAAAGCAGAAAAAACTGCAGCTGAAGCTGAATTATTTACACACCTACTCACAATAAAACAAACCGAGTTTGAAATTTTATCAAAACTAAATAATTATGATTTGGCTCTTGAAAAAATAAAAGAATTTGAAACCATAATTAATAAACAATTAGATTTTACAATAATTCAAGAACAAACAACAAAACTTTATCAATTAAGACAAACCACCGGTGGAATTCGTTCTAAAAAGGATATTGAACAACTTGATCAAATAGTAACCCAGCAAAACAAAAAAGGCTTGCCTTCAAAAAAGTCAACTTTATTTTTAAATAGTTTTAATATAGCTTACCTAAACGCTACAAAAGACTACAAAAAAGAACTTGTCTATTTAGAAAAAGTAGTGGACCTCTACGAAGCGAATCCATTTTTAATTGAAAATTCAATAAAAGGATACGTTTCTAGTCTTTACAATACAGCCAACACTTACCGAAATTTAAAAGAATACAAAAAAGCACTATTAACTCTAGATAAATTAGATACTTTAAAAACAAATAAATTAATATCAACATCAAAATCAATAAGTGCTTATATCTTTTACTTGTCGAACAATTTGAGGTTGCTAATTCATATTATAAATAATGAATTTGGTTTAGCAGAAAACACTTATGAAAGAATAAAGAAAGATTACCTCTTACATGAAGATAACATTAACAAATCGGTAGTTTATGAGCATCTAATTTTAGTTGTAAGATTAAAAATTGAACATAAACATTTTAAAGAAGCATTACAATTAAGTAACATTATTATTAATGATACTTCATTTAAGAAAAGAACTGACATTTTAACTTATATCAGGTTGTTAAACCTTGTTATTCATTTTGAATTGAAAAACGATTTTACTATTGAGTATTTATCATCATCAGCTGCAAACTACCTTAAACGTAAGCAACGATTGTATAAAACCGAAAAAGAAATTATTAATTTCATTACAAAATATACATCTGGCAATAAAAAAGCATTAACAAAGATTAACAACAACCTCAAACTTCTTAAAACTGATGCTTACGAAAAAAGTATGTTTACACTTTTTGATTTTCAAAAATGGGTAGAAGAAAAACTAACTAAATACTAAACACTTTTTCATCAACTCTACCTCCTCCAATAACATAAAAACCAATGTGATAACGACCTTTTGGCAAACTACTCACATCAACACTTATTGGATGTGAATTTGCCTCTTCTGAAATTACAACCTCTTTTCTTAACTGGGCAATATTCAACATATCAAAAACCACTACTTTAACTTTTGTATCCTTTCTCAATCGCCCTTCAAATTCTCCAAAAATTTGTTTGGCATTATCAGACACTAAATTTGACTCATCTTCATGATATTGAATAGAATACCAAGGTGTAAACTGATAAGTTAAATTAGAAACATAATCCATTAAGCTTTTTATTGAATCTCTATTTTCATGATAAATTCCTTCTACTCGTCTATTGTTGGTCATTACCCAAATAGCATTTTGCATGGCAGAAAGTGGATATTTATTTTTAGCTAAATAAGTTGTCAATTGAACTGTCTTATTATCTTTCATTTCTCCTAAAGCATAATTTTCGCCAGTACTTGGAGACCCCTTATGTGATTGTGAACAAAACCCAAACAAGTCTTTATTTTCATTATCACCTTTATTTAACACGAACAGCTCTTCTTTTACAATTAAAATATCTTGCTTATTCGTGTCATTCGATAATAAATTTCGACCAGATTCAACTTGAATGTTTAAGGCATGTAAACTTTTGTTTTCTAAATTCATATTTACACAAGTACCTTCATGACCTCCGTTTGAGCTTATATTACAATTAACCAAATTATTTCTTATAGCTTGTTCTATTGATATTGGATGACTATGATTATCATAAAAAACAACATTAAAAGAAGTAAAAATTAGGCAAAGGGATATTAGGGTGCTTTTTAAGCACAGTAGCTTTAAACAACTCATAATTAGGGATTTAAATTTAACTTACAATCATTAAACGATTCTTTAATTTATTTTATTGTGAGGCAGCCTATAATTTAATAATTTGGCGAAAACTTAAAGCATGAACCTTTACGGATTAATTGGACATCCCTTAACTCACTCTTTTTCTAAAAAATACTTTACCGAAAAATTTGAAAAGCAAAACATTACTAATTCTAGTTATGAGTTATTTGATATTGATTCGATAGAAAAAGTAAAATCAATATTAGAGCTAAACACCAATTTAAAGGGATTAAATGTTACAATACCTTATAAAGAAAGTATAATTCCATTTTTAACTGAACTCAGTACTGAAGCTAAAGAAATTGGAGCTGTTAATACCATTAAGATTGAAGGCGATAAATTAATTGGTCATAACACCGATTATTTTGGATTTAAACAATCATTAAAACCATTTATAGAAATTAACCACGAAAGAGCTTTAATACTAGGGACTGGTGGTGCATCTAAAGCTGTAGCTTATGCTTTAAATAGCATAAATATCAACTGCCTTTTTGTTTCTCGTAATCCTAAAAATGATAATGAAATCAGTTATGATGACATTAATGAATATGTAATTAAACACCACCAAATTATCGTTAATACAACTCCTATTGGTACGTTTCCTAATATTGACGATAAACCAAGTTTAGATTACGATTTAATTACAGCAAACCACTTGTTATACGATTTGGTTTACAATCCTACAGAAACTTTATTTTTAAAAGAAGGAAAACAACGTGGGGCAATTACACTAAATGGCTATCAGATGCTTCAACTACAAGCTGAAAAAGCTTGGGAGATATGGAACTTATAAGTTCATTTCATCTCCATAAATATCTTTAAAATCCTCAAGACCCACATATGTTTTTTGAACACCATGCACTCTAGAAAAGAAAACATCTATTAATACATTATCTGTTACTTTTAAATGAATTTTAACAAATTTAGGATACTGCTTTGAGACTAAATTTTTATTGCAATGAACACAGATAAAATCAACCATTTCATCCTTGATGAATTTAATTTCTGGTTCAGTTCTATAATTATATGATTTAGGAGTTGGAGATAAAAAAATTTTTCCTCTTTCTTTCGTGTTTCTTTCAATCAAAAATTCAACTTCTTGATTCTTATTGAGTTGATTTTTACAATGAAAGCAGTGGTAGTTATATTCGTTAATCATAGCTCTCTATATTTAATGCATTTTACTTACACTAAATTTAAACAATTACAACCTCATTAAACAGCGTATTTCTACGTATTTTATTTAAGTATATTTTTCCTTTTTTTAAATTCATTATAATTTAAGATTTTAAGTTATTTCTTATGCGTTGCAAATCTAAATGAATGGCTATTTTTCTTCCTCAATACTAAAAGGAAGGCTAACAAAAGTTTTTAAATCCTCTCCTAAACTTTCCATATCTTCATCACCTTCATCAAAAATCCAGATAATAGCGATATCTTTTTTAGTAGCAATAAAATACTCATCTAATTTTTTAAATAGTACCAACATACACTCCGTTGAATGTGTATTTAAATAATCAAGATGAACTTTTAATAAAACTTTTTCCGGTGAAGTGCTTAAAAAAGAAACTAACCAATCGGTCAAAGGTTGATAAAATTTTAAAGGATGTTCAGGAATCGATCTCCCTTCAATAGAAAGTATTCCACTTTTGTTAAAACGAATTGTGGGAATATTGAATTTACCTTCTTGAAATAGTGACTCCATATTTACTTTTATGTCTGAAACACTACAAATATATAATTATTGGGCTAGAATCAAAAAAGAACTACTTCAACTTTTCTTTAAAAATCTTTCTAAATTTTTCAACTTTTGGACGAACAACAGCTGTACAATACGGCTGCTCCCCATTTAATTCAAAGTAATCTTGATGATAATCCTCTGCAGGATAAAAATTTGTATAAGCAGTTATTTCAGTTACTATTGGATTCTCAAAAGCTTTTTCATCATTTAGCACTTTCAAATATTCTTCTGCAATTTGTTTTTGCTCTTCCGTATGATAAAAAATAGCAGAGCGATATCGAGTACCAACATCTGCTCCTTGCCTGTTTAAAGTTGTAGGATCATGCGTTTGCCAAAATACTTCTAAAATTTCTTTAAACGATATTACTTTTGGGTCATAGGTTAACTGACAAACTTCTGCATGTCCAGTACGTTCAGTACAAACTTCTTTGTATGATGGATTTTTAATGTTTCCACCTGAAAAACCAGAAATTACTGATTCCACCCCTTTTAAATCAGAGTATATTGCCTCAACACACCAAAAACAACCAGCACCTAAAGTAATTGTATCCATTTTTATATCGTTTTGATTATTTACTTTTTTAATTTCTGCCTTATAATTAGAACACGAAATTAGAAAAATAACTATTGTAAATAGACTTAAATTTTGTTTCATAAAAGTTTAACTCCAACCAAAATAAGTTATTTCAGTTGGTTTGTTAATTTTTCTAAATTTTTGAGTGTATTTTCGGAAATATTAACCAAAGGCAAACGAACATCATCTCCTGTTATGTTTAACATTTTTAGCACTGCTTTAACTCCTGCAGGGTTTCCATCAACAAATAAGTAATGAATAATTTCAATGTGTTTGTAATGTAATTCTTTTGCAGTATTAAAATCACCATTTAACGCTGCTTTAGTCATATTACTAAATCCCTTTGGAAAAGCATTTGCAATTACAGAAATTACACCATCTCCTCCACAAGCCATAAATGGTAAAACTAAAGCATCATCACCCGAAATAACTAAAAAGTCTTTTGGCTTATTTTGAATAATAGTCATGCATTGTTCTAAATTACCAGAAGCTTCCTTAATCGCAATAATATTGCTAAAATCGTTAGCTAAACGAAGTGTTGTAGCTGGCAATATGTTTGAACTTGTTCGTCCTGGTACATTATATAAAATAATTGGTAATGGAGAAACTTCAGATACTGCTTTATAATGCTGATAAATTCCTTCTTGTGTTGGTTTATTGTAATACGGACTAACAGACAATATCGCATCAACTCCAGTTAAATCTGTACTTTTTAAAGTATCTACAACAGTTTGCGTACAGTTACCTCCTATACCTAAAACAATAGGCAATCTTCCATTATTTATCTTAATTATAAAAGCTAATGTTTCTGCCTTTTCCTGTTTGGTTAATGTTACCGATTCTCCAGTTGTTCCTTGAACCACTAAATAGTTAATTCCATTATCAATTAAATGGTTTACCAATTTTTCTAAAGCATTGTAATCAACAATTTTGTCTGCTTTGAATGGTGTTACAATTGCAACACCTGTACCTTTAAAATTGTGCATTGTTTATTTATTGTTTTTGCGAAATTAATTCTAATATTTAAATTTTTAAATATATGTTAAATATTTTGTTTAATTCATTTAGTATCTTTTATAAAAATAAGATAATAACTCTACTCGATAAAGTATACAAATCTTTTTTGTTCTATAAAAAATATTTAATTTCATCCTATATATTCTTTGATACAAATTAAACATGTGTCAGCCTGAGCGGAGTCGAAGGCAACACATAAATTAACCAATGAAAATCTATTTTGTTTATATCCTAAAATGTAGTGATAATTCATATTACATTGGTATAACTAATAATCTAGAAAGAAGAATTATTGAACATCAAGAAGGTTTAGATAAAAAAGCATACACTTTCAAACGTAGGTCTATAAAACTTGCCTATTTTGAATCATTTAATGAAATAAACTATGCCATTGAATGGGAGAAAAAAATAAAAGGTTGGTCAAGAAAAAAGAAAGAGTGTTTAATTAATGATAATTTTGAAAAACTAAAAGAACTTAGTGTTTGTCAAAATGATTCACATTATAAAAACAAACCACCCTTCGACTCCGCTCAGGCTGACACCGAACTAAATTGAAATAAATAAGAAAATTATGACATCAAAAGAAGAAATTGTTAAAAACTGGTTACCACGATATACAGGGACTGCACTAGAAGATTTTGGAAAATATATACTGTTAACCAACTTTAATAATTATGTTGATTTTTTTGCCAAAGAATATGGTGTAGAAGTAAATGGGAAAGACAAAGCAATGCCTAATGCAACTCATAATGGAATTACCATTATTAACTTTAGTATGGGTAGTGCAAATGCTGCAACAATAATGGATTTATTAAGTGCTATTGAGCCTAAAGCTTGTTTGTTTTTAGGGAAATGTGGTGGATTAAAAAAGAAAAATAAATTAGGTGATTTTGTATTACCTATAGCAGCAATTAGAGGGGAAGGAACATCAGATGATTATTTGCCACAAGAAGTACCTGCTTTACCTGCTTTTACATTGCAAAGAGCTGTTTCTACTACTGTTCGTGAATTTGAAATGGATTATTGGACAGGAACTGTTTACACAACTAACCGTAGAGTTTGGGAACACGACGAAGATTTTAAAGAGTATTTAAGAGCTACTCGTGCTATGGCAATTGATATGGAAACAGCTACCCTCTTTATTGTTGGCTTTGCAAATAGTATCCCTACTGGAGCTTTACTACTAGTGAGCGACCAGCCTATGACGCCTGATGGTGTAAAAACAGACCAAAGTGATAAAGTTGTAACAACAAATTACGTACAGAAACACATCCAAATTGGTATTCAATCATTACAAGAAATTAAAAACAACGGAACTAGTGTTAAACACTTAAGATATTCTTATTCTGAAGATTAATGGATCACAAACAAATACTTACTGATTTAAAAAACAAGGTTTATCATCCCGTATATTTTTTATCGGGAGAAGAACCCTATTACATTGATATTGTTTCCGATTATATTGAAAACAATGTGTTAGATGATGCTGAGAAAGAATTTAACCAAACCATTGTTTACGGTAAAGAAACTGACATGATTACCATTATTAGTGAGGCGAAACGCTACCCTATGATGGCAAATCACAACGTGGTAATTGTTAAAGAAGCACAACATTTAGAAAAAGAAATGGATAAGCTCGAAGCTTATTTAGCACAACCTACTCCATCAACAATTTTAGTGTTTTGCTACAAATACAAAACGCTTGATGGCAGAAAAGGAGTTACCAAAAAAATAAAAAAACAAGCCGTTTTACTAGAATCAAAAAAACTTTACGACAACCAAGTTCCAGACTGGATTAATGGTTATTTAAAAAGTAAAAAATATACCATTTCACCTCACGCTTCAGCTTTAATTGCAGAGTTTCTTGGAACAGACTTAAGCAAAGTTGCTAATGAATTGAATAAGCTAATTCTTAACGTACCAGCTGGAACTGAAATAACACCTGAATTAGTAGAAAAAAATATTGGAATCAGTAAAGATTATAACTCGTTTGAGTTGAATAAAGCTATTGGAACTAAAGATGTTTTAAAGGCAAACAAAATTGTTTACCACTTTACTAAAAACCAAAAAGACAACCCTTTACCAATGACTATTGGCATTTTATATAGCTTTTTTACCAATATTTTAAATTACCATTACGCTAAAGATAAAAGCCGAAACAACATTGCTTCTTTATTAAGAATTAGCCCATTTTTTGTACAAGAATACCAAGTAGCAGCAGGTAATTATAGCATTAAAAAAGCAGTTAAAGTAATTGAGTATTTAAGAGATTATGATTTAAAATCGAAAGGAGTTAACAACACATCAGCAACACCAGGCGATTTATTAAAAGAATTGGTATTTAAAATAATTCACTAACTTTAATGTCACACTGAGCGGTGTCGAAGTGTACGAAAACCTAATTTAACCATTATGAATATTCAAGATAAAGTACAAGAGTTAACCACCAACGATTACGAGTTTAAGTTTGGTGAATATTTTTCCAGAGGATGGCAATTATTTGGTAAAAAACCAGGGCATTACATTGGTTTTTTTGCTTTAACCATGTTAATGATAATGATTGTTGCTTTTATTCCAATTGTGGGTAGCATTGGAGCTCAAATTCTTGGTGGTGTGTTATTGGTTGGTTTTTTTGTGTTTAGTCAAAACATACAATACGGACGCACCCCATCGTTTGATGATTTATTTAAACCCTTTAATTCTTTTGGAAAAATAACCATCATTCAATTAATTATTTTAGGATTTACCATTGTTATTATCATGCCTTTGTTAATTTTTGGTTTTACAAACTTCTTTTCTGGTTTTCTTGATTTGCTTCAAAATCCTGATTATTACGACAACAATCCAAGAGCCGTATTCGATTTGTTTGATATAGAAGCCATGATACCTTTAGCAATTATCACTTATTTATTTTTATTCTTTATCCAAACCATTTACATGTTTGCCAATCCTATTGCTCACTTTTTTAATGCACAAGCATGGGAAAGCATGGAAGCTAGTCGTAAAATAATTCAGAAAAAATTCTTTCACTTTTTTGGTTTAATCATCTTGTTGGCAATTATGAATATTGCAGGTGCTATGTGTATTTTTGTTGGGTTATTTATTACCATCCCCCTAACCTACACGACCATGTATGCTGCTTTTGATGACATTTTAAAACCAACAGCAACTGACAACGACAGTTTAGCTAATGATAATTCATTTGAAAAAAGAACTAATTAAACCATGATTAGATTAATACTACTCTTCAGTTTTATTGGTCTTAACTATTCTTTATTTGCTCAAAACACGGTTAACGAATATAGTCAATTTGAATGTTCGCACAGCAAGCTGGTAAAATTTCCAGTTACCGATACGCAAACTACCTTTTACGAACATCGTGACCAATTCTCGTTTTGGTATCGTGTAGAAGCTGTAACCGATGGTTTAATAAAATGCAACATTGCGCCTTTAACTTACGATGATGAATACACCCTGTTTGTTTACCAATACAACAAGTTAGACTTTTGTAATAAGGTGTTTTACAACAAAATAAAGCCACTCAAACTAACCGATTTTGAGAGCAGCATTATAAACCCAAAAGCCAACCTAACCCAAGTTACTATTAACGCAAAACAAGGCGATGCTTATTATGTTTGCGTGCTAAATGTTTCTGAATCGAACTGCGGGCACCACATGCAAATAACCAACACTACCGATACTTTTAGTATTGATGCCATTCACATTCCTTGTAAGCCCGATGAAACCACTACAATAAAACCAGTTATTGAAAGTACTGCCCTTACTGGTAATAACTTGCTAAAATCTACGGTAACCGTTAAAGATGAGTATGTTACAACCAAAAACATAGATGCAAAATTAATTATAAAAGACGAATTAACCGGCAATGCCATTAATATTGATTTTAAAACAAAAAACACCTTTGATTTAATGATAGAAAAAGGGAAAGCTTATAAAGTAGAATGTTTGGCAATGGGCTATAAACGGTTTAACCACAGTATAGTTATAAGCGATTATTTAAACGATAGTTTGGCTTTCGATGTGTTTTTACGCCCTTTAAAAAAGGGAGAAACCTTTGTAATGAAAAGCATTTATTTTTACCCCAACACCTATGCTTTAAAAAGTAAATCGAAACAAGAAATTGATTACTTATTGAACTACTTAACGAATAATCCTGAAGTGAAAATTGAAATTTCGGGACATACCAATGGCGATAACAAAATACATAAAAATAGAGCCTATAAAGACAAAGGCGAAGAATGGAATTTTGAGGGAAGCTCGAAAAAACTATCTGACTACAGAGCAGCAACCATAAAAGCAAAACTGATAGAAAAAGGCATAGATTCCAGCCGAATAGAAACCACTGGTTATGGTGGAGCCAAAATGATTATTGAAAACGCCAAAACCCTCGAAGAAATTGAACAAAACGTACGTGTAGAGGTGCAAATTTTGTAATTTATTTCTCCAAAGCTCTAATCTTTTTTTCCAATTTTATAGCAGCAGCAATGGGTAGCTTTTTACCATTGTAATAAGCAATAATAAACGCATCGGTTAAGCCACGTTCTACCACATAAGTTTTGGCTTCTTTTGCATCTTTAAATCGGCTAAACGAACCTACCGAATAACGAATACCTACATTATAAGGTTCTCCATAAATTGGACTTATTCCTTTAAAAACAGTTTCGGGTATAGCATTTTTATAAGCTCCCACTTGTATGCGATAAACCAAACCTTCTACAAATACCGATTTAGCAAAACCCAATGAATTTTTAACATTTACATTGTCGGCACTTTTGTTAAAAACAAAATCGTTGTCAGTAGTTCGTTTGTTGGCATATTCATCAGCCAATAAATGGTCTATCTTTTTTAATTTTTTACCTACGTCTTTTTGTTTGGCTAACAAATCCGATCTAAATTGTTTTATGGTTTTAACCGAATCAATTAAAACTCTCCGCTCCTCTTTTTTACGTTTACTGGTTTTCTTTAATTCTTGGTAAACGGTTCGTTGTTTGTTTTTAGTAATTTCCAATTTTTGATTCAACTCTTCATTTAATAAACTAAACAATACTTTATCCACCTCCAGTCGTGTTGCGTTTCTATTTACATCATTTAAGGCATTTAAATCAGCTGTCGATTTTACTGGTTTTGCTTTTAGTGCTTCTATTTGTAATGGTGCTTCTTTTGGCTGAACAGCAACAACAGTATCTTTTTTCATTTCTGGTTTTATTACCTTTTTTACCGGTTGGCTTTTTACATGGTTGGTTAAGTTAAGCTTGTTGTTAACCGCTACTTTGCCGTCATTTAATTTTATAGATGAAACATGGGTCAGTTTATTTTTAGGATTACACAGCAAATCTTTAAAAATAAGATAAGCATCATCTTTTGTTATGGGGGTAAAAGCTGCTGCTAAATCAGTATTTATTGTATTTGCAGTATCGTTACAATGATCGTTTAATATTTTTACCACAAACGAACTTTCATCGGTCTGAAAATCTAAAACATGTCCACAATCGTTACCTTTTACACTAAAAACTTCTAAATAAATAGCGTCTCCCGCTTTTACTTGTATTGGTTTTACATTAATTAAGCTGGCTCTAAAAGCTTCCGATTGTTCAGTATCAGTATAAACTCTTTTTTCTCGTTCGGCATAGCAGGATTCAATATTTTCATTGGTAAGAGCCTCACAAAAACCTTGGTTTCTTTCTATTTTAAATAAATAGAAATCGTACAAATCTTACTCTACTGCTGGAAACAAATTAAACTTAAAACTACAATCTTGACTAAAAGTTACCTTATACCAAAATGAGGGGGTTGGAATTTCCCTTCGGTTTAAATGAATTTCGTAAAACAGATTAAAGTTGTTACGAATGTTGGCTGAAGCAGGGAAAATAATTTCTGAGATACTGGTTACTTTAGGTTTCTTTGCTTCTTGAGCTCTTACAAACACAAAAAATATACACAACATAAAAAGTAAAGTAACTCTTTTCATGTATTAAATGTAGTACATTTTATAGCGGAAAAATATTAAAAATCAGGAAAGTAACCAACCAATAAACGTTAATAAAAAAGGTTTTAAACAGATAAATTAATCTGTATTTGCATAAATTAATATTGTAAAATCATTTACTTCAAATTCTTCTTGCTCTTGAATATGTTCAGCACATAAAGGAATAACAAACAAATCGGAATACCCTTTTTTCTCAACAAGAGCTCCCTTTAATCCAAACATATTTTTGCAATAAGATTCTGAACAAAAAACAGCTGGTTTTCTGGCATATAACCTCCAATGTGTTAACCAATCTTTACAGTTACATGTGTTATTACATGTTTCGCCAGTTTTTCTAACTTTCACCTTAATTCCCATAGCCAATTTGTTTTATACCCATCCTTTTTTTGCTGCATAAACCACTATCCCTGTAACTTTAGTAGCTCCAATCTTTTCTAAAATATGGTTTTTATGACTTTCTACTGTTCGTTTACTAATTCCTAACTTATTAGCAATCTCTTTATATGATAATTGGGCACATATTAATTCAGCAACTTCTCTCTCTCGTTGCGTTAACTTTATAGTTTCTTTAAAAATGGGGTTAATCTTTTTATTTTGAACCAACTCTACAACTGTTTCATTAGCTAAAAACTCATTAAAATAAAACCCATTATGATAAACCTCACGTATTGCATCACCTAACTCTTCTACAGATGCCGATTTTAAAAGGTATCCAGAAGCTCCATTTTCAGCAAATTTTTGAATAACTAGACTATTATCATACTGAGAAACTATTATAACCTTAACATTATGTTTATTTATTTTTATCCATTTACAAACATCTACTCCATCCATTACTGGCATGTGATAATCAAGTAGGACAATATCTATATTATCAGTATTATCATTCTCTAAATAATTCACATAATGCACTCCATCTTTAAATTCATTAACTATTTCAAACTCTTCATGCTGTTCAAATATTTGAATTACTCCCTTTCTATACAAGTTGTGATCATCAACAATAGATATACGAATTTTCATTTTTCAAAAGTACTTGTTAGAAAACAGGGAATCAATCCGTTTTTAAACGGATAAAAAAAGAAAAAGATTAGGATTACAGGGGGTTTAGGATATGTCTCCTTTCTTATTTCTTAAAGTTTTTAATATAAAAATACCACAAAGGGTAATCTATAATTTAAATTAAACACTTTTAAATCAACTTGTTCTCATTAATATAAAATCTTCTCATATTGAACTGCCCCCAATAGTGTATAACTTTTGGGGGCAGTTCAAAAAGGAGTTAATTAATTTACTCTATACTAACGCTGTATTAATATTTTTTGTACGGAATAAGAATTACTTCCTACTATTTTTAATTGATAAATGCCATTACTTAACATTGACACATCAATTTTAGAATTAGTTCTAACATCATCTTTCTTAATAACTACTCTACCTTGAACATCTATCACATCTACTGAGACTATTTCTTTCTCATTAAAATCAACTGTTAAAACATCAGAAGCTGGATTAGGGTAAATATTAAATTGATTACTGTTTGGTAGGCTAACAACTGAAGTAACGATACTATTACAAACGTCAACCACAGTTAAAGTATCATTTGAACATAAAGTTACATTTTGAACCATATTTGAACCATCAAAACTAATTACTTGCGGTGTAGTTGTATAACCTAACATATCAGCATAAATAATGTAATCACCAGCTGCTAACTCTGTAAAAGTAAAAAGTCCATCAATATCAGTTGTAGTAGCCGACATAATTGCTCCTCCAGGAGATTGTTCAACAGTAATATCTATATCACCCAAAGGTTCTCCTGGAGCTTTAAGCATGTTTCCTTGACCATCATCCTCAATTAATACACCTTCAATTACTCCTAAACCAGAATTAATTGGTGCTACTATCAACTCAATTTCTATCGTCACAGTATCATCACACGTAGCTACAACACTATATTCCATGGCAGAAGCCCAGTTAGGAACATCTCCTGAATAGGTTGGAACATTATCATAAAGTGAGGTATCGCCATAAGCTTTAACTATATAATTACCTCTAGGGACATCAGTAAAAAGATATTCTCCAGTTCCATTAACTGGTTTAACCTGAATAAGTTCCATATCAGAAGGTAAATTCCCATTCTTTCTAATTAACCTAACATTTCCATTAGTGATTGGAGAACCTTGAAAATTAACCGTTCCGTTAATTGCATTTGAAGATGAATCTTTAACAACCAATTGTACCGCAGCTACATTGTAGCAAAATTCAGGGCTTTCTACTTCTGCGTAAACTGTTATCGTTCCTGTTGTAAAAGCCGAGGCTCCCGAGATATATTGAGTTAAACCTAAATCCTGATACCAACTAATCGTATTTCCTGTCCCTCCATTTACTGAGTTATTCAATGATAACAAATCAAATTCTGCTTGTCCTAAAGTATCTTCACATAAAGACAGAAATTCTGAATTTGCAGTAGGGATTGGATTAACAATAACAGTAGCATTATCATTTGCAGAACATCCATTAGCATCCATTACTGAAAGTAAATAAACAGTTGTATCAACTGGAGAATCTATAAGTGTAGAAGTTGTTTCACCTCCGGGCATCCAATTATAAGTAAATGGTGGTGTTCCTCCTGACATATCTGGTGCGATAGATATAGTTCCTCCTTCGCATATGGTTGTATCATAAATATTTAATACGGGAGCATTATAGACAATAATGTCTGCATTATCACTTGTTGTACATCCATTATCATCCGTTACAGTAACTTCATAATTAGTTGTTACTGTAGGGAAATCAGTCATTACAGCTGAAGCAGTAGATAAAGGATCGTTCCAAGAATAAGTATATGGAGATATTCCTCCTCCGACAGATACAGTTAGACTACCTGTATCTCCAGGACATATCATTTCATTAGAAATTGATGTAACAATCTCAGATGGGTCTATAAGTGTTCCACTATCAATAACCTGGCAGCCATTTGCATCTGTAACTGTAACTGAATATATTCCTGCGTATAAGTTAGTTGCTAAAGATGTTGTTTGAATAGGAACAGTGTTCCATGAGTATGTATAAGGTGACTGACCTCCAAATGGAGTTGCATCAATCGCTCCATCAGACATTCCATAACATGAAATGAAAATTTCATTTAAACTTACTATTGGTAAATCATATACATTTATGTATTGAGTAATTGAATCAGCACCGTTAACATTAGAAACAACCAATTTCACTTCATAAACACCTGGTGAAAAGTAACTTACGCTTGGAGGAAATTGATTTGTTGATGTACTTGGACTTCCTCCCTGAAAAGTCCAACTCCAAGTATCTGGAACATCTGAAGATGAATCTGTAAAACTTGCTGGCTGAGTTACACAAACATCAAAATAATTAAAACTAGCTACTGGTGGTTGAGCCTTTAATATTGTTGTTGCAAATAAAAACAGTAATACAATACTGTATTTAAAATTTAAAAAATTGTCTATTCTTTTCATAATATCTATTTAAAGCAACTAAGGTATCGAAAAAAAAGCACTATCAAAAAAAAAGAAATACACAAAAACGCACTAGATTTTAGTTTAGTATTACCTTTACAAAATGCAACAAAACCAATCATTTAAAATAATTGCTAAGACCAGTTTTGGTTTAGAAGATGTTTTAGTAGAAGAATTAAAAAAATTAGGAATTAAAGACATTGAAAAAGGGAATCGAGTTGTAACTTTTGAGGGTGATAAAACATTACTCTATAAAGCTAATTTATGGTTGCGAACTGCTAATCGACTTTTAGTACCTATCCGTCAGTTTAACATTAAAAATGATGAAGATTTATACCAAAAAGTAAAAAACATAGTTTGGGAAGATATTTTTAGTATTGACCAAACTTTTGCCATTGATTCAACAGTATTTTCTCCACTTTTTAATCATACTAAATATGCTGCCTTTAAAACTAAAGATGCTATTGCAGACAGATTTAGAGATAAATTTGATAAACGCCCAGATGTTGATACGGATTTTCCGCACATTAGAATTAATTTACATATCGATGCAGATAACAATTGCACCATAAGTCTCGACAGTTCTGGCGATCCTTTATTTAAAAGAGGTTATAGAGATAGCAGAAGTATTGCTCCAATAAAAGAAGATTTAGCAGCGGGACTTATTTTATTAAGTGATTGGGATAAAAAATCAAATTTATTGGATTTATTTTGTGGTTCAGGTACGATATTGATTGAGGCAGCCATGATTGCTCACAACATTGCACCTAACCTTATTCGTAAAGAATTTGGTTTTTTTAATTGGAAAAACTTCGACAAAGCACTTTTTGAAGAAATAAAAGAAGATGCAATTGATGAGCAAATAGATTTTGATAAAAAAATTATTGGAATTGACAATGATGGGCGTGTTTTAGGCATGTGTAGAGCAAACTTACAAGCTGCCAATTTATTAGATAAAGTAGAATTACATAAAAAAGAATTTAATGATTTTGAAGCTCCTCAATATAAAGGGGTAATTGTATCTAATCCTCCTTATGG
The DNA here is from genome assembly GCA_963977515.1 of uncultured Flavobacteriales bacterium. Taxonomy (GTDB): domain Bacteria; phylum Bacteroidota; class Bacteroidia; order Flavobacteriales_E; family Vicingaceae; genus Vicingus. The sequence continues at coordinate 2,492 of CAXBPN010000007.1, read as the reverse complement.
TGAACGTATTGGTGAAAATGTTGATGAATTATACAAAGCTTTTGGTGACAACCTAAAATCTCAATATGATGGTTGGAGTGCTTGGTTTATCAGTTCAAATATAGAAGCCCTGAAAAAAGTAGGACTTCGCCCCTCTCGAAAAATAAAACTATTTAATGGTAGCCTCGAATGCAGACTTATGAAATACGAAATGTATAGAGGAACAAAGAAAGTGCATAAACTAAGTAATGATACAAAACATTCTAGCTAAAAGTATTATTTTTACGAAACAAAAAGCTCTTTGACATATTTCCTTTTAATCTAAAAAACATTTTCAACCTTATTTTACTATACTATTGCTTAATGTAACTACCTTCTCGGTTTATCCCTTGAAGTTCCATTACACCTAAAAGCATCAATCTTTGGTTGGTGCTTTTAATTTTAATCTATAGCTCTGTTGTGGATTGATTAAAAAATTGGAAAAACGATATTTGTAGAGGCTTATATTAAGGTTTGGCTAGTGTTGTGGATTGATTAAAAAATTGGAAAAACGATATTATTTTAATTATTACCCTTGGTAAGCGTAAAGTTGTGGATTGATTAAAAAATTGGAAAAACGATATTTACTATCTTTTTATTTTGCATCATTTTTAAGTTGTGGATTGATTAAAAAATTGGAAAAACGATATTATATGGGGTATAGGTATTGTTATGCCCAGCGTTGTGGATTGATTAAAAAATTGGAAAAACGATATTATTATTTGGTTTAGATAATACTATATATTAGTTGTGGATTGATTAAAAAATTGGAAAAACGATATTCAAACTTTTCAGATTGTTTAATATAATCTTGTTGTGGATTGATTAAAAAATTGGAAAAACGATATTAGCTACGATTTTTATATAATCCGAAAAACGGTTGTGGATTGATTAAAAAATTGGAAAAACGATATTATTTAGAGGTTTAATATGTAATAATGGTGCTGTTGTGGATTGATTAAAAAATTGGAAAAACGATATTTGCTTGGTATGATACAGTAACTGCTGGTATGTTGTGGATTGATTAAAAAATTGGAAAAACGATATTGTAAGGCGTGTTTATCCTTATAATAAATTTGTTGTGGATTGATTAAAAAATTGGAAAAACGATATTAGCAGTACCACCAATCAAACACGCAGCTAAGTTGTGGATTGATTAAAAAATTGGAAAAACGATATTTAAAAAATTCGTTACTTGGATCGTTGGCTCGTTGTGGATTGATTAAAAAATTGGAAAAACGATATTTTGGATCTCATTCCACTTAACCACTCTTCAGTTGTGGATTGATTAAAAAATTGGAAAAACGATATTCGAGTTTGTAAATTCAAATAATAATACTAAGTTGTGGATTGATTAAAAAATTGGAAAAACGATATTAAATTCATTAAATATATAGGCATATAAAAAGTTGTGGATTGATTAAAAAATTGGAAAAACGATATTATTTATTAATTAATACAGATATCATGAATAGTTGTGGATTGATTAAAAAATTGGAAAAACGATATTTTCTTTTTTGTCATTAAATATAGTTAATAAGTTGTGGATTGATTAAAAAATTGGAAAAACGATATTTTTTATTAAAAATATTACTACTCTGATTTGGTTGTGGATTGATTAAAAAATTGGAAAAACGATATTTTTTACTAACCAAATACCATCTCTATTTTGGTTGTGGATTGATTAAAAAATTGGAAAAACGATATTCACACTCAAATTTTTGCAGCTAAACCTGCAGTTGTGGATTGATTAAAAAATTGGAAAAACGATATTCTCAAGATATTGTTAACAATGGTGTTGTAAGTTGTGGATTGATTAAAAAATTGGAAAAACGATATTTTTAACATCTCACTAAAACATATTGTTTCTGTTGTGGATTGATTAAAAAATTGGAAAAACGATATTAATTAAATCTGTAATTGAGCATCCAGACAAGTTGTGGATTGATTAAAAAATTGGAAAAACGATATTCATCTTCAGCAACAGGAGCAGGAACACCTAGTTGTGGATTGATTAAAAAATTGGAAAAACGATATTTTATTGGCTTGTCATAAGTTCCAGAACTCAGTTGTGGATTGATTAAAAAATTGGAAAAACGATATTAGTTCCGGCTATTAATGTAAGTTATTGGTAGTTGTGGATTGATTAAAAAATTGGAAAAACGATATTAGTTGATGGTTTAATCTTCTAATAATCAAAATTTTACAGAGAAATATCGTTAAATAAAAAGACCGTTTTAAGGAAGCAAATAGCCTTGATTCGGTCTTTTTTTGTTTTAGATTCTACTGCAATATAGATTCTTCACTTCGTTTTATCACAAAAATAAATTTTTGATAAAACATTGTTCAGAATGACAAATTACAAAATCAAAACAACTCCAACTGCTTTGGCTGGTCAGGTAATGGATTACTTTTTATTCCCCAGTAATTAATAATATTACCATACTGTTTATCGGTAATTTGGGTAATACTTA
>CAXBPN010000006.1:0-28805 GCA_963977515.1 uncultured Flavobacteriales bacterium | reverse complement strand
GTTTTGAGCTGCTCTAGTAATTAAATAAGATACACTTCTTAAATTTCTTAGTTCACAAATATTTACGGTAATTTTTGATTGATTGTATAATTGTTCAGATTCATCAAAAATTAATTTTAAACGAGAAATAGCTCTTTCTAATCGTTTTTCATTTCTTACTATCCCCACATAGTTACTTAAAATCGTTTGGATTTCAGCTTTGGTTTGAGAAACCAAAATTTCTTCATTTTGAAAAAGTGTTCCTTTGTCATTCCAATCGGGTATATTTTCTTGAAAAGAAACATCAGCAATTCTTTGAATGCCATCTAAATAAGCATTGTGAGAAAAAACTAATGCTTCTACCAATGAGTTGGAAGCAAGTCGGTTTGCTCCATGCAAACCAGTACACGCACATTCGCCAGAAGCATATAAATTTTTAATGCTGCTTTCAGCATGTTTGTTTACTTCAATTCCGCCACACAAATAATGAGCAGCAGGAACAACGGGAATAAAGTTCTTGGTAATATCGATACCAATAGATAAACATTTATTGAATATGGTTGGGAAATGACTTTGTAGTTTTTCCTTATCAATATGTGTTGTGTCCAAATAAACGTGAGGAGCACCAGATTTTTTCATCTCAGCATCAATTGAACGAGCAACTATATCACGAGGAGCTAAATCTTGACGTTTATCATAATCTTGCATAAAAGCATAGCCTTTATGGTTTTTTAAAATTCCTCCAGCACCACGAACAGCTTCAGAAATTAAGAACGAAGGATTATCACTTGGATTATATAAAGCTGTTGGATGAAACTGAATAAACTCCATGTTTTTGATTAGAGCTTTTGCTCGATAAGCCATAGCTATTCCATCACCAGTTGCAACAGTAGGATTAGTGGTATTGGTATAAGCTTGTCCAACACCACCAGTAGCTAACAATGTAATTTTTGAAAGCAAGGTAAATATTTGATTTGTTTTTCGATTTAAAACATAAGACCCGTAACACTCTTTGTTTTCTGTACTTCTTTTTACTTCTTGCCCTAAATGATGTTGGGTGATTAAATCAATTGCAAAATGATGGTTTAAAATAGTAATGTAAGGGTGATTTTCAACTTTTTGAATTAATGCCCTTTCTATTTCGTTTCCTGTTAAATCTTTGTAATGTAAAATACGATGATCAGAATGACCACCTTCTTTAGCTAAATCGTATTCTCCTTGTTCGTTTTTATCAAAATTTGTTCCCCAATCTATCAATTCTTGAATACGAGTAGGTGCATCTCTCACTACCATTTTCACCACTTCTTCATCGCATAAACCATCTCCAGCTATCAATGTATCCTTAACATGATTTTCAAATGAATCAGTGTCTTTAGTTACTCCTGCAATACCACCCTGAGCGTATTTTGTATTGCTCTCTTCAATTTTATCTTTAGTAACAATTGTGATAGAAACTGCTTCATTTTTTTGCTTAAAATATTCAGCAACTTTATAAGCATAGCTTAATCCAGCAATACCAGAACCTATGATTAAAAAGTCTGTGGTTATATTTAATGTTTCTGGTTTCAAGTTTGAGGTTTCAATAATTAATGATATAGTTTAACAGAATCAAGCGATTTAATCTCCCTTAATACCTCCTCAAGGAGGGAAAGTTTCTCCCCTTCGGGGAGATTAAGAGGGGCATTTAACTCAATTCTAACATACGGTTAACAGACTTTAAAGCTTTTAATCTTGTTTCTTCTGGAACAAAAATTTCAGGCTGTAAATGAACTAAACTTGCATGAATTTTTTCTAAAGTATTTAATTTCATGTAAGGACATTCGCTACAAGCACAAGTATTATCTGTATTTGCTGGTGCTGGAATTAATTTTTTATGAGGTACAGCTTGTTTCATTTTATGAATGATACCAACTTCTGTTGCCACAATAAATTCCGTTGCTTCATTTTCTTGTACGTATTTTAATAAAGCAGTTGTAGAACCAACAAAATCAGCTTCATCTAATACATTTTCCTGACATTCAGGATGAGCAATTAATTTTGCATTAGGATATTTTCCTTGTAACATTTTAAGCTTGTCAGCCGATATTTCAACATGAACTTCACAAGCACCATCCCATAAAACTAAATCACGTCCCGTTTTTTTCGCAACGTATCTTCCTAAATTAATATCTGGAGCAAAAATTATTTTTTCATCTTTTGGTAAACTATCTACAATTTTAACTGCATTTGATGAGGTGCAAACAATATCAGTTAATGCTTTAATTTCTGCTGAACAGTTAATGTAACTAATTACGGTATGGTTAGGATATTGTTTTAAAAATGTTTCAAATTTATCAGTAGGAGCAGAATCTGCTAATGAACAACCAGCATTTAAATCGGGGATAATTACTTTTTTATTAGGGCTTAGAATTTTTGCTGTTTCCCCCATGAAATGAACTCCAGCAAACAAAATTACATCAGCATCTGTTTTAGCTGCTTCTTGACTTAAACCTAAGCTATCGCCTATATAATCAGCAATATCTTGTATTTCTTCTTGTTGGTAGTAGTGAGCAAGGATAACTGCATTTTTCTCTTTTTTTAATCGTTCAATTTCTGCGATTAAATTTTTCTCTTTGGCTAAATCGGCGGTTACAAAACCTTGCTCTTTTACTTGAGTTGTAATATCCATGCTAAAAATGTTTGGTCAAAATTAGGCAACTCATCAATGCTAACGAATGATATTGCTTATAAATTTTTATGTTTTGCTAAGATGTTGGTTGCCAATGTAACAAACACAACTACAGTTATAGAGCTTAAAGGCATTAAAATAGCTGCAAATACAGGAGATAATAAACCTTGAACTGCAAAGGTTAATCCAACAATATTGTATAAAAACGAAATAATAAAACTGATAATAATAATTCGAATACTGCTTTTACAATAGCTAATAAGTATTGGGAGTTTATCAAAAACGGAAGCCTCTAAAATGGCATCACAAGCAGGAGAAAAAGTATTGATATCCTCTGAAATAGAGATGCCAACATTACTTTGTTTTAAGGCTCCAGCATCGTTTAATCCATCTCCAATCATGGCAATATTACCTCCTTTTTGTTGTAACGATTTAATGTATGCTAATTTGTCATCAGGATTTTGGTTAAATAAAAACTCACTCTCATTTCCAAAATAAGTAGTTAAATTCTCTTTTTCGCTGTCGTTATCACCAGAGATTATTTTTAGTTTGTACCATTTTAAAAGTAGATTGATGGTTTCTTTTAAATTAGTTCGGTATTTATTCTCTAACTGATAATACCCTAGATAGTTATCATCACATTTTAAATGTACTCGGGTGGCTTTAGAACTGCTTTCTTTTACGTTCTTTACGAATTGTTCTGAGCCAATTGAGTAAGTGTTGTTACTAATTTTTGCAACAATTCCTTTTCCAACAAACTCTTCAAAACTTTCAATTGGGGTTATATTTTGGTTGTCAAAACCATTAAAAATCATCTTGCTTAATGGATGTGATGATTGACGAAATATGGAATAAAGATGATGAGTGGTGTCTATATTTAATGCTGTTCCATAATAGTTAATATCACTATTAGACGATTGAGTGATGGTCCCTGTTTTATCGAAAACGATAGTGTTTATTTTTGCTAAGTTTTCAATAACAGTTGCGTTCTTCAAGTAAAATTTATTTCTACCTAATATTCTTAATACATTACCAAAAGTAAATGGTGCAGATAAAGCCAATGCACATGGACAAGCAATAATTAATACAGCTGTAAAGCTATTAATGGCAATTTTAATGTCTGTTTGTAGCCAAAACAAACCACTCCCAAAAGCAACAATCAAAATTATAATGGTAAAATATTTACTAATGGCATTGGTTATGCCTTCAAATTGGTCTTCATCTTCTTTTGAAAAAGCTTTATTATTCCATAATTGAGTAAGGTAAGAGTGTGATAATTCTTTTAAGACTTTTAATTGAATTGCTTGCCCAACTTGTTTGCCTCCAGCATAAATTTTATCGCCAATATTTTTTCGAGTAGGAGCAGATTCTCCAGTAACGAAACTATTATCAATATTTGCATTTCCTTCAATTAATTCTGCATCAACGGGTATTAACTCATTATTTCGAATAAGAATAATATCTCCCACATTTAAATCAGAAACGGGAATATTTTTTTCGTTTCCATTGGCTTCAATTTTTGTTGTAGCAATTGGAAAATATGATTTGTAGTCACGCTCAAACGAAAGAATATTGTAGGTTTTTTGCTGAAAAATTCTCCCTAATAATAAAAAGAAAACTAACCCAGCTAAAGAATCAGAATATCCAGCACCAGTTTTTGAAAATATTTCGAAAGCACTTCTTAAAAAAAGTACTAAAATGCCTAAAGAGATAGGAATATCAATATTTACCACTTTTCGCTTTATTCCATTCCATGCAGAAATAAAATAACTATTTGCACTATAGAGCAATACAGGTAAGGAAAGAATTAGATTAACGTACCCAAAAAAAATAGCAAAATGTGTTTCTTTAATCATGTCTAACCCAAAATATTCGGGCAAACTAATTAACATGATGTTTCCGAAACAAAAACCAGCAACACCAAGCTTAAAGATTAAACTGCGGTCAACTTTCTGTTGTTTACGCTCACTTAAATTTTCTAAATTTATTTCAGGCTCATAACCTATGGAAGCAAGTAATTCAACTAATTTTCTTAATGAGAGGTTGTTATGATTAAAAGAAATCCGAATTTCTTTTTTCAAAAAATTAACTCGTGATGATTTAATATCAGGATTTAATTTATAGAGATTTTCCAACAACCAAATACAAGAACTACAATGAATTTGCGGAAGATAAAAAACGCTAATACTAATTTCATCGTCTTTAAAGTCGATTAACTTTTCAATTACTTGGCTGTTTTCTAAGTATTCAAACTTTTTAGATAAATCTTTTGGAGGAGATATTCCAGGTGCTTTTTCGATGTCGTAATAACTACAAAGCTCATTAATGTTGAGTATTTCATATACAGTTTTGCAACCCTGACAACAAAAAGACTTGTTGTCAAATTCAATTGTTTCATCTAAACAGTATTCACCACAATGGTAACAATTCATAAGGTTGAAAATTTTTAACAAAATTCCATAAAATAGTATTCCTAATGACTTTGAAAAACATGAATTTTATCATATTTTTGTACAAACCTAACTAATTAACGGAAATGAAAAAAAGAGCTGAACCAATTCATTGTGATACTTGCGGTGCTCGTGAGAAATCTGTTTTTTGTAGTTTATCACCTGATGAGGTTTCTGATGTAGATGCATCAAAGAGTTGTAACTTCTATGCAAAGGGGCAAGTTATTTTTCATGAAGGGAACAGAATAAATGGTATTTATTGTGTTAGTAAGGGAAAGATTAAATTATTTCAAATAGGAAATGAAGGAAAAGAGCAAATTATTCGTTTTGCAAAAGAAGGAGATATTATTGGTTATAGAGCTTTATTAAGTGAAGAACCACTATCAGCATCTGCAGCAACATTAGAAGAAACATCATTATGTTTTATTCCGAAATCCCAATTATTAAAACTGATAGCTAACAACCCAAACTTTAATTTTAAGATGTTAAAGTTATTGAGTCATGAGCTTGGAGAGGCAGCAAAAGTAATTACTGAGTTAGCTCAAAAACCAGTAAGAGAAAGATTAGCTGAAACGTTATTGATATTGAAGCAAACTTTTGAAACGGACGAAAATCAAGTAATTCAAGTTAAGCTTTCGAGAGAAGAAATTGCAAATATTGTGGGTACTGCAACCGAATCAGTTATTCGATTATTATCTGATTTTAAGAAAGAAAACCTTATAGAAGTAGAAGGTAGAAGCATAAGGATTGTTAATATTCCTGCACTTACAAGAGTGGCCAATGTTTTTGAATAGATTTAACCTCCTTTATTTAGACTAAAAATTCACTAAATTATTTTTTGGCATAGCTTTTGAAATTCAACTATCAAATCTTTAAAATTAAAAGATATGAAAAAGTTGAAAATTACATTCGCAATACTAATTCCTTTGTTTTTTACAAGTTGTATTGTTGTAGATAATACACCTGGTCCAAATGGTAGAGATGGACGTGCATATTTTGGTGTAGATTATGAACATCATGCACCTTATAGTTATTGGGATAATAATTCATCATTACCATATAATCCAGTTTTAGGAGATTATTATAGAACAAGACCAGGTATATACGATTTTGAATATTTTATAAATGAATACGATTATTGGTATGGAACTTATGAAATATGGATAAATAGAGGTGGAGTAGGTGGCCCTCACGGAGAACCTGGTTATGATGGGACTGATACATATTTAATGCTCATTTGTGATCCAAACGGATTTCATGAACATAGAGATAATTGGAAAGTAAATGAAAACGAACCTTTGGTAATAGAAAAGAAAGATGGAATTTATAATTATCGAATTACTATCCAAAAAGGGAATGTTTTAAACAGACCAGCTCAAGAGCCAAAATTTGTAAGATAAATAGTTTTTTAATAGGGTGAGAAATGCGGATTAGTCATTGTACTAGTTCGCATTTTTCTTTTAGGGGAATAATACAGTAGTTTTAAAATAACATATTTCTGTTTTAATAATAGTCTGCTATTTCCTTTTATTTGCAAGGTGTAGGGGGATTTTTTATTAAATATTTCGTATATTTGGCATATGGAAACATTTGTAATAGATACTAACCAAATCATAAAAACTCAAGATGCTTTATTAATATCAATTGCTGAAGCAACAGTTGCTTCTTTCAACTTGGAGGGCATTACTATATCTATTGATGAAGCTTATCAAATGGCTGTTGCTTCTGCAAAAAGAAGGCTCAAAAAACATAAGTAATAATTTCTATCATTGGTTGGTAATCTTTGAGAGCAACTCGTTGAACAGCATAAATATACTTTTCAAACATTCTTTCTTCTTTTAACTTTTCAAATTTAAGTCTATCATAACCAGCTTTAAGAACCATTAGATCTGCCAATAACCTTGCTACTCTACCATTGCCTTCCCGAAATGGATGGATGTACAATAACTCTCCATGAACTCTAGCTATATCTTCGATTAATTCTTCTTGACTAGAATATTCGTTCGGTAATTTATCTAAAAAATTAACTTGAAATTCCTGCATTGAATTAGCTAAAAACTTAGCTGGAGGAAAAGGAAAACCTCCTTTGGAAATATTAACTGTTCGTAATTTGCCAGCAAATCTATATAAATGGTTTAGAGCTTCTTTATGAATATTCATAATGTAAGCTATATTAAATTCAGTTGTTGCATCTAAATCTAATGTCAACCCAACTCTTGCATCCACGAATCCTTCTGCTTCTTTTTTCTCAACCTCAGCTTTTTCAGTTAATCTCAGTTTATTTGGAAGAATTTTATGTTCATCTTCGTTCGGATTAACGTTATATTTCCCCCCTAATTTCATAATTCCAAATTTATCACTTCTTTTTTGTTAAAGAGACGGTCGAGTGACTTAACGATTATACTAGTACGCATTTTTCTTTTAGAGTTGAATAATCCCTTCTACTTTTTCTGCTTTTTTATATACGGCAATAATTTCATCTGATGACATCATCATTTCTTTAGCAGTAATACTTATAAATTTGTTAGAACTCGATTGGCGAGTAGTAAGTTGAGCTTCGCTACCAAACAATGCTTCAACTTGGGCAAGTTTATGATTGTCGGCTGGAATAATAAATTTAAACATATAAACACTAGGCCAAGTGTGTTGTAAGTCTAGTTTTTCTTTTAAATTAGTATAAAAATCTTTTTCCATAAACTGATATGATTGTTAAGACAAAGTTACTTTATTTTTAACTTGATATTTGTCATTATTAAAAACAATAAAAGTTCTTAACTTAGTAAAATATAAAAATTATATACTTATGATTAAAAATATTCTTGTCCCTACAGATTTTTCAAAATGTTCAATGTATGCTGCTAAATTAGCAGCAAAAATGGCTAAGGAGGTAAATGCAACACTACACTTTTTACATGTAATAGAAGTTCCGGTTGTAGCTTATGATGTTGGTATGGTAAATTTTGAAAGCTTGCCACAAGCAATGTTTATGAGAGATTTAGCAGATAAAAACATGACTCAACTTTTTAAAGAAGGGTTTTTAAATGGTATAAATGTAAAAACAACAATAGAATACGATGCTATCTATAAACGTATTAATCAATATGTAACAAAAAATGAAGTTGGATTAATCGTTATGGGTTCTCATGGAGCTTCGGGTATTAGTGAGTTAGTTATAGGTTCGAATGCCGAGCGTGTTACTCGATATGCTGAATGTCCAGTACTTACGGTTAAAAAAGAACACAATGTTTTTGACGTAAAAAATATTGTTTTAGCTTCCAATTTTTATGGAGAAACAGATATAATGTTTAAAGAGTATGAACAACTGAAAGGGTTGTTTAGTGGTGCTAAATTACATTTGCTAAAAGTAATTACTTCTGCAAATTTCGAAATAACCTCAAGAAGTAAAAACATTATAGATGGGTTTGTTAAACAACATAAATTAGATAACTATTCAGTAAATATTTATAATCATGATAGTGAAGAAGAAGGCATATTAGAGTTTAGTAAAGAAATTAATGCTGACATGATTATTATTGGTACACATGGGAGAACAGGGCTATCACATTTAATTAATGGTAGTATAGCAGAAGATTTATTAAACCATGCTTCGAGGCCTGTTTTGAGTATTAAAATAGATATTCCTGAAAATAAACACGGGGTACTATTTCCGGAGGTATAACTAAGTTCTAAATAAAATTAGAAACCCCATTTCTTCAGAGATAATGGGGTTTCTTTTAAAAAAAAACTATTTAATAAGGTTTTTTAAGAGGTTGAAAATAAGATACTTTGAAACAATTTCAATTCTTAATCAGAAGCTATTGAATTATATTGGAAAGGTATTTTTGATATTGATGAAAATCTTTCGCCTAATTCCTTTAGTTCTTCATCAAATTCATCAAAACTCCACTTAACTTTAATTAATATATCTTGATTTGAAATGGCAGATATTTTCGAAAACAATTGAGCAATATAAACAACCGATGTAGAGTTGATTAAATCAAAGTGAAATTCTAAGTTTAAACGTTTATTGTTTTTGAAGTCATAAGCATCTAAAAAATCTATTACCGGTAAATAGACAAGTTCACAATTCTCAGGGTAAGAATTTCCAATAACAGATAGCGTAAATGTTTTTAAATCAAATACGATATCAGGAGTATCATCCGTTTTATGGTTTATATATAACATTAGTTGAAATTTTTATAAAATAAATTAATTTGAATGAAAAATAAAGCATAGTCATCTGAAACTTTTAATACTTCATATTTAAAATTTTTGTCAGATTTTTCTATCATCGTCAATAAACCGATACCAGCCCTTCCTTCTGATTCTATAACTGGGTTAGTTATTTTTTTTGTAAATATTTTAGTTAGAATGTCAAGTTTTACTTTTAGAAAGTCATCTAATTTTTTAGCGAGAGAGTCAACAAAAATAACATTTAGAGAGTTTGAAGAATACAAAGTATATCCTTGGTCATTTTTAGCTATAATAAGATAAGCTAATTGATGATTATCAGGTGATTTGCTAGAATGAAATATTATATTTTGAACACACTCAATAATGATGTAAATAAGCCTTTTCTTTAACTTATTTGATTCACCACTCATGTTTAAAGATCGTTCAACAAGTGAAACTATAGAAATTAACATACTTTGTGAGAACGTGCCTAGGTGATTACAAACAAGAATGTCCTCACCTAAATCTTCTCTTATTTTATTATAAAAGAATGAAATTTGCTCTTCACAAAACTTATGTTGATTAATCTTTTTCATTTAAGTAATCTTAATTCCCATTACTAAGACATCATCTATTTGATTCTTATTGCCCATCCAATCTTTTAAAAATACACTTAAAATTCGATGTTGTTCATCCATACCTAATTCTACACAACTATTAATTAAATCTTGAAAGCCTTTTAAGTATAATTTTTTACCCCTTTCTCCTCCAAATTGGTCTGGATATCCATCTGTGAATAAGTAAACAATATCGCCTTTTTCTAATTGAATATTAATTGTTTCAAATTCTTTTTTTATAAAATCACCACCACCTATTGAATAAGGAAAAGTTTTGTATCGTTCTAAAATTTTGTTTTGGTATAACAATACCGGCCTAAATGCACCAGAAAATGATAGAAGATTAGTATCAAGATCGAAAACACAAAGTGATAAATCTAAACCATCATGAATAGATGTTTCTCCTGTCTTTTTTAAAGTGTTCATTAATAATTCATCTAATTTAAACAAAAATTTAGATGGTTCAGTAATCTGTTCTTGATGAGCTATTTCTTTCAATAATGTACTGCTAATCATGCTCATGAACGCGCCTGGAACCCCATGACCTGTACAGTCTGCGCAGGCAACAATAAATTTATTCCCAATTCTTTCGTACCAATAAAAATCTCCACTCACAATATCACGTGGCTTATAGAATACAAATGATTCGGGAAATAATTCTTTCATTAACCTTTTACTAGGTAAAATAGATTTTTGAATGCGTAAAGCATAATTAATACTGTCGGTAATATTTTTGTTTTTATCTTCAAGCTCGCTGTTCTTCTTCACTACTTCCTTTGTTCGTTTTGCAAGCTCAAGTTCTAAAGAAGCTTGAATCTCTTTTTGTTTCTTTTCTCTTTGTTTTATTATCAGATAAACAATTAAAACAATAGTTAATAGGGTAAGAAAATAAAACCACCATTTTTTCCAAAAAGGTGCAGCTATTGTAATTTTAAAAGATTGAGTTTCTTCAGAGCATACACCATCTGTATTACATGCTTTTACATAAAAGGTGTATTCACCATCATCTATTCTTGGGTAGTTTGCAATGTTTGAGGTAGAGCTTTCCGACCAATTTAAATCATGACCTTCTAAAAAGTATTGATACTTAACACCTTCGGGTTGTTTAAAACTAATACCTATAAATTCAATCTTTAATTTATAAGCCTTATAAGGCAACTCAATAGTTTCAGTAAATGGAATTTTTTGATCAGAAATATAAACTTCTTTAACACTTACAATTGGAGGGAAGGTGTTTTTTAGGTATTTTTTTTGGTTAAATTTAATTGCTCGCTTATTTGTTCCAAACCACAAATTATTATTAATATCATTATAAATGGCTCCTTTATTAAAATCATCATTAATACCTTTCTTTTTATCAAAAATATCAACCTCCAGAGATTGAGAACTTATTCTACTTAATCCACCTCGATGCCCAATCCAAATCCCATTTTTATTATCAGCAACTACACTATAACAATAATCAGACTTTAATCCATTGTTGGTAGTGATTTGAATAAAACTATCAGCTTGTTGCTTAAAAACACCATTACCCAGTGTGGCAAGCCATAGCGTCTCGGTATTATCTTTATACATAGATACAATATCCATTGGTTGCTGAATGTCAGCCACTAATAGGTGAGAAATTGAATTGTTTTTTATAACTGTTAATTGATTGCTGTGTGAACTTAATATAATACTGTTGTCGTTCTGTAAAATCAAGTCATATATTGAGTTGTGTTTTAATCCGCTTAAAGTATTAAAAACATCAGATTTTCCACTAGCATAATCTTTCTTTACAATTCCTCCCTCTGTGGCAATCCATAACACACTATCTTGTTTAATTATTTTGTTTATAGAGTTTGATAAATATGAAGTAATTAAATATTCTTTTTTAAATTTTTCTGACTTAATATTGAACTGGTAAAGTCCTTTGCCGTCTGTACCTAGATACAAGTTTTCTCCCATTTGAACGATAGAGGTAACAGGAATGTCTTCAAATCCATTTATAGAGGAGTAATATTTCCATTTTTGCTCGGCAAAAGGAGTAATTTTAAGTAATCCAGATGATAGTCCGAACCATTTTACACTATCCTGAAATAAGAATGATCGCGTATCGTTCGGAATAGTTTTGTCTTCATGGCTGTAATACACAAAAAGTTCATCTTTGAGCATTGCAATACCTTCTCCATAAGTACTTATCCATGTATTATTTTCTCTATCAATAAAAGTATGTTTTATAAAATCAGATAGTCCATTATCTGAAGCATATCTAATGATTTGATTAACCCCTTTCATTTTTTTGTCATAAACTAATTTATACAAACCAGAAAAAGTTGAAATCCATAAGTTTTTATTGTAATCTTCTTTGATATCTTGAACAGAAGTGTTATTTAGCCTAGAGTCATCATAATGCCTGGTTTTGGGTTTAAGATTATTATCAAATTTTAGTTGGTACAAACCATTTTCTGATGACCCTATCCAGTAGTTATTTTCTAATGAGTTACTTTTAGTAATACACTGAATACTTTTTAATTTGAAAGGAGAAATTTCGATGTTTTGAGCCGGTTCTAGCTTATTGTTTAGGTTTACAAGGTATAGGCCTTGGTCAGTACCCACAAGAAGATTGTTGTCTATTCTGCCTTCAATACAATTAATGATTTTTTGCCCATTAAAGAGATCGAACTTTGTAACGATTAGTTTTGGTGTAATTTTAATTAAAAACCCATTTTGAGAAACAGCCCAAACGTAGTTGTCTTGGTCTACAGCAATTGAAGTTATTTTACTATTTACTAAAGAATCTAAAACAATGGTTGAAATTACCCCATTAACAACTCTACTAATTCCTCCTTTATTATGACCATACCAAATAATGTTTTTTTGTTTTTGGGATGAGCAGGTTATAAAATTTTCTGCAAGTCCATCTTTACTAGTATAGTTTATAAATTCAATACCATCAAACTTGGAAACACCTTCTCCTGTACCTATCCATATAAATCCTTTATTGTCTTGATTTATACTATACACATACTGTTGAGGTAATCCATTTTCTATTCCATATTTAGAAAATTGATAAGATTGAGCAATAGTTGTTTTTATCCCTATAAAGAATAAAACTATAAGAATGATAGAAAGTTTATAAATTCTCAATTTATTTAGTTGAATGCATTCAAACTTAATTAAAAAATGTTAATACATTATAAAGAATTAAATCATAATAAATATAATTATTTGATTATCAAATGATTAATCATATTCAACTTATCGATTTAATAGGAAGGTTCATCGATTAATAAAAAAAGTGATTAATTAATGTTGGTTATTTGTAAAAAATATTGTAGTTTGTAATCAAACTTTGATATAGAATAATGATAAACACTATGATTGTAAGAGAAATAATTCAACTGGGAGAAGTCTCAAATTTCTTAAACATAAAGTGTTTTTTTATTGTTTTTTCAAATGAATTGCATAGCAGCTTAACGGTTAATAGGTGGCATGTATCTGATTTATTAGTTACAAAAACGTATAACCTTTAAAATTCACGTCTATAAGTAGCTATGAAAAGATTTTTTCTAATTTTTTTTCTAATTTTATCTTTATTGAGCAATGCTCAACTGGCTGGTTATGGCTTTTTTAAAGTGTTAACCATTCAAAATTCAATGGTTGCTGGTCCTGGGCCACACATCGATTTTCCAGTTTTGATAAGCCATACTGACCCTGATTTGCGTTCTACTGGGAATGGTGGTAATGTTGAAAACATTAACGGTTATGATATTCGTTTTACTGCTTCAGATGGAACAACTTTATTAGATCATCAGGTTGAAGATTATGATCCGGTAAGTGGTGCATTTACAGCCTGGGTTAAAGTACCTTCTTTAAGCGCCACAATTGATACTGATATTCATATTTATTACGGAAATTCTTCTATCGTTGTTGACCCTAGTATTGAAACTACTTGGGACGCGAATTACCAGGCAGTTTATCATTTTGAAAATAATTTTCCTTTGGATGATAATAGTTCGAATGGAAATAATTTAACCAATAATGGTGCTGGTTCTAATGGATCTGGCGCTATAGAAAAATCATTTAAATTTAGTGCTGGTGAAAATGTAAGAGTAAATTCAAATCCATCTTTTCAAATATCTGGAGATTTAACTTTATCAACTTGGGCTCAAATTGATTTATTGCAAGCAGGGGCAAATGATAATGTTTTAATATCCTGTGAAAGTACAGGGTTGTTGAGTTTAGTAGATAATGGTCAATATACGTTAAATGTATTAAATGATGGGAGGATGAGATTGAGTTGGGAGTTCGGTTTAATTTTTGGGTCGGAAACAGTAACAACAACTGCAACAGTACCATTAAATGCCAATTTTAACCATTACGCAGTTACTCGAAATGTTTCTACTAATACTGTTGATTTTTATTACAATGGAGTGCTTTTAGAAGGTGGAATTCCTTATGGAAATGATCCTGCTGGTGGGACATCTTGTGAATTAAGGTTAGCCCAAAATCCTTCTAACCTATCTAATGATTTTGAAGGGGAGTTGGATGAAGTAAGGATTTCTGATAGTTATAGATCTGCAGGATGGATTCAGACTAGTTACAATTCGATGTTAAATACATTGGGCAGCTTTTATTTAATGTCTGTTCAAATGATGCCAACACCACCTCCTTATTGGTGTTGGGCTGAAGATGCTTTAGCAGGTGGTAATGAAGAATTTTTAGATTTAGCTACTGATCCTGTATCAGGTACTTCTTATGCTGTGGGCTATTTTAATGGAGATATTTCAGCAGAATATCCTATGGGAGTAAATAATACTCCTGATATGTCTAGCACGATTGGTAGTCAAGATGGGCTTATTGCTAAATATGATGCACAAGGTAATGCTTTATGGGCATTTAAAATAGGAAATTCAGGAGATAATATTTGGGTAACTGGTGTTGAAATTGGTGCAGGAGGTAATATTTTTATATGTGGATATTTTAATGACAACTGTAATTTCGCTGGTGTAACAGGCTCACCTAATACTTTGTTGTCAGGGTCTGATGAAGATGTATTCCTAGCTTCCTATGATTCAAATGGGAATTTACTATGGGTTAAACAGGGGACTAATTCTGGTGAAGGAGTTGCCAATGACATTGCTGTAAATGCAACTAATGTGTATATAGTTGGTTGGTTTGAAAGTTCAATAACTTTTGATACGGATGGAAATACACCAAAAGCTGCAAATGATGGAGTAGATACTTATGTTGTGGGTTTTAACCAGACAACTGGTAATATGGTATGGGAACAATATGCTGGAGATGTAAATGGAGGCTTTACTGTAAACGATAGAGGATATGGTATTGCCGCTGATAATAATAATGTATATATAACAGGTACTTTTACTAGAACAACAGAATTTGATTCAAACCCAGCTTTTCAAGTTACAGCATTGTCGCCTGGTAATAGAACTTCTTATTTAGCTGAATATGATGAAGGAACAGGAGCTATCCAATGGGTAGGTTTGATTGGAGCTACTGCAGGTTCAGGAAGCTGCGAAGCTCATGCTTTGGCAGTAGACGTCAATAATCTATATGTAGCAGGCAGTGTCGAAGGTAATGTAAGTTTTCCTGGAGGAGCTCCAGTTGTTGCTGTTGGAGGTTCTGCTGAAGAACTTTATGCATGTGGAATTAATAGAACTACAAAGGCAATGATTTGGACAGAAATTGCAGAAAACAATTCTGGTACTGATGTAATAGCTGAAGATATTGTAACTGATGGTATAGGAAATATTTATGTAACAGGTCCTTTTAGAGGTACAACCCAATTTAATGGCGGATTGGATCCAATAATATCAGGTGGAGGAGAAGACTTTTTTGTAATGAAGTTAAATGATGTGGGTACATATGTTTGGACTCAAACAGCTACTGATAATAACGATTTGAGAGGTAATGGACTCGGCTACGACAATTTCGGTGGTGTTTATGTGGCTGGCTTAGTAACTAACCAAGGAACATTTGGTGCTTTACCAGTTTTAAATGATGCTGGTGGAGATGATGCTTTTATCTCTAAAATAAATTGTACCGTTCCATCTTGTGGACCAAGTATAACTTGTCCGCCAAATGATACGGTAACTGCAGGAGCAGGTTGTACTTCAATTTTAGCAAACTATTTAGGTTCTGAAACAACCATTGATGGCTGTGGGGTTGGAATTGCATCAGTAGTTCAATCTCCTGCTGCAGGTGCTACATTACCAGCTGGTACTAACGAGGTAGATTTTATAGTAACCGACAATAATGCAAATACTGATACTTGTACGATGTTGGTGGTCGTGGAGGCAAATGTAAATCCAGTTTTAGTAAATTGTGGAGATGCTTTAGTTGGTCAATCCACGGGAGGGAAAGGAAATAATGCTGGTTTATTTGGGTGTACTGCAACACCTACTCCAGGGGAAGATGTTTATTATCAAATAACAGTTCCTGCTGGAAATTATTTAATTGCTATTGGTATGGACAATGTAGCAGACGCCAATGAAACTAAAGTAAATACATTTTGGGTTGGTGGAGCATGCCCTCTAGGGTCAGGTTGTTTAAGTACTGATACTTATGATATAGGTGATCAAGATTTCGATTCTAATAATCAAAATCAATTGATATATAGTGCTGTAGGACCAGGAACATATTATTTTGTGGTAGATTCAGAAATTGATTCTATTGATACGTATGATATTTCTTTTGATTGTATTGTTTCGGGAATTGAGTTTGATGAATCCAATTGTGGTTTGGATGTGAACAATGATGGTTTACACGTTACCGTTGATGGTTCAACAACTTTAGATGTTAATACTTGTGAAACGGTTACAATTTGTCATACTTTATACATTGAAAATGTACTTGGTGGAGAATGGATGGATTCTGTAAAATTTGAATTAGGGTCATGCTACACAAATATTACTAATATTACGCCTATAGCCCCTGGGCCAAATGGAAATTATGATTTAGGAGGAACTTGGGATGCTTTTTATAATAGCTCTTCAAGTACAATAGATTGGGGATTTAACTATAGTGGAGCTCAACCTTGGGGTGATGGTAATTGGTTCGTTCCAACTTATACTTGTGGAACCTACAATTTTTGCTTTGATGCAACAATTAGTTCCACTTGTTCTAATAACAATGATTTAAAGATAGATATTAAAGTTTCTGATGATGGTGTAAATGGAGTGTCTTCAGTTTCAGGATTTGATTTTGCAGTTTCTAGCGGGTTTAATATTCTAAATCCTTCTCCTACAATTTCATGCCCATTAAACCAAGTTGTAAACAATGATGCTGGTTTATGTGGTGCCCAAGTCAATGGAATTGCACCAACAGCAAGTGGAGATAATTGTCCTAACCCATTTATAACTTATACATTAACAGGAGCAACTACAGGTAGTGGTTTAAATGATGCCAGTGGTAACACCTTTAATTTAGGAGTAACAACAGTTCAATATATGATTGAAGATAGTGCTGGATTAAAAGACTCATGCCAATTTACGGTAACGGTAAATGATGCAACAAATCCAACATTAAGTTGTCCAACGGATCTAAATATAAGCTGCCCAGGAGTAGTGAATAGTATTGCACCAATAACACCAGCGGATAACTGTGGAATAGACAGTGTAAGTTATGTATTAACGGGAGCAACAACTGGTAGCGGATTAACCGATGCAAGTGGTTTAAGTTTTAATGATGGAGTAACAACAGTAACGTATACGGTAACAGATTTAAGTGGCAATACAGCAACATGCAACTTTACGGTAACGGTAAATGATGCAACAAATCCAACATTAAGTTGTCCAACGGATCTAAATATAAGCTGCCCAGGAGTAGTGAATAGTATTGCACCAATAACACCAGCGGATAACTGTGGAATAGACAGTGTAAGTTATGTATTAACCGGAGCCACAACTGGAGCAGGCTTAAATGATGCGAGTGGTACCTTCTTTAGTGATGGCGTAACGACCGTAACTTATACAGTAACCGATTTATCAGGCAACACCGCAAGTTGTAATTTTACGGTAACAGTAAATGACGCAACAAATCCAACGTTAAGTTGCCCAACAGATGTAAATATAAGTTGCCCAGGAGTAGTAAATAATATTGCACCAATAAGTCCAGCAGACAATTGTGGGATAGACAGTGTAAGTTATGTATTAACGGGAGCAACAACTGGTAGCGGATTAACCGATGCAAGTGGATTAAGTTTTAATGATGGTGTAACGACAGTGACTTATACAGTAACTGATTTATCAGGGAATACAGCAAGTTGCAATTTTACGGTAACAGTAAATGACGCAACAAATCCAACGCTGAGTTGCCCAACTGATGTAGCAATTTCTTGTCCAGCAGTTGTAAATAGTATCGCACCAATAACACCAGCGGATAATTGTGGAATAGATAGTGTAAGTTATGTATTAACAGGAGCAACAACAGGAAGTGGCTTAAATGATGCGAGTGGCACATTTTTTAATGCTGGCGTAACGACCGTAACCTATACGGTAACAGATTTATCAGGCAATACAGCGAATTGTAATTTTACGGTAACGGTGAGTGATGCAATTAGTCCAACGATTGTTTGTATGGGAGATGTTACAGAATATTTAGATTTAAATTGTGATTTTGAAATTCCTGATTACACAGGGACAATAGTAAATCTTTCTGATAATTGTACAGATTCAAGTTCGATTTTACTTTCTCAATTCCCAACTCAAGGAAGTATTTTTTCCGGTCATGGTTTAACCCAAACGATAACGTTGTATGCAACAGACGAATTTAATAATATTGATTCATGTTCGTTTATTGTAACATTAGCTGATACAATTGCCCCTACAATAGCTTGTTTTGGTGATACAGTAGTAAATACAAATACTTCATGTTCGTTTGTGTTGCCAGCTTATAACCCAAGTTCAGTAGCTGATAATTGTACAGCTTCAGGTTCTATTTTGGTAGCACAGTCACCTATTGCAGGAACGACTATATCTACAAATACTTTGGTAACCCTAACTGCAGATGATGGAAATGGAAATGTTGATTCATGTAGTTTTAATGTTATTTTAAATGATAGTATTAACCCAACTGTTATTTGTCCGAATGATACGATTGTATCGAATGATTTGGGGAGTTGTGACGCTTTTGTAACAATAGGAATTCCAATTGCAAACGATAACTGTGGAGTAAGTAGTGTTATTAATAACTTTAATAATAGTAGCAATGCTTCAGATACTTATTTATTAGGAACAACAGCTGTTTCGTGGATAGTTACTGACAATGTATCAAATACAGGAACGTGTTCATTTAATGTTACTATCATAGATGTTGAATTTTCAGAAATGACGTGTATTTCTGATACTATTATTAATACTGACAATGGTAGTTGCAGTGCTTTATTTACTTATAATATTGTATCATTAGATAATTGCTCAAGCACACTTACACAAACTACTGGATTAACAAGTGGGACAGTTTTCCCGAAAGGGATTACTGCAAATACTTATGAAAGTGTTGATTTAGCAGGCAATGTTTCAACTTGCTCATTTAATGTTACGATAATTGACAATGAATTACCTTCAATAATATGTCCAAATGATATTATTATTTGTGAAGAAAATATAACAGTATCTCAACCTACAATAAATGATAATTGTGGTATAATGAGTTTGTTAAACGATTTTAATAATACATCAGATGCTTCTGGAGTATATTCTGTTGGAAATACAGCTGTAAACTGGATAGTTACAGATAGTAGTGGAAATACTAATTCTTGTTTGATGAATATTCAAAGAGATGAATTACCATCTGTTGCTTATGCTGGAGAAGATCAAAATGTAATTTTAAACTTACCTATAAATTTTGAAGCCAATGTGCCTTCAGTTGGTAGCGGAGTATGGAATATTCTAAGTGGAAACGGGACTATAAATAATTGGTCAGATGCTCATACTGAAGTTGTTGATTTAATGCCCGGTGAAAATATTTTTACATGGACGATATCAAATGGTGTTTGTCCAGAAACTTATGATGAGGTGGTAATTCATTCATTAGGGTTAGAGATTCCTACAGGGTTTTCACCTAATGGAGATAACGTAAACGATAAACTGGTAATCATAGGAATAGAAGATTTGGCAAGTGATTTAATAATATTTAATAGATGGGGAGTTGAAGTGTATAGTGCATCTAACTATCAGAACGATTGGGATGGAACTAGTAATAAAGGGTTGTCTTTACCAGAAGACACTTATTTTTATATTTTAAAATTAACAGAATTAGCTGTTCAAGAAAATGGATACATCGTACTAAAAAGATGAGAAAAATAATATTCACCATATCATTTTTAGTTATTTGTTTGATGTCATTCTCACAACAAGTTGCTCTTACGAGTCAATATATGATGAATAGGTTGGTTATTAATCCTGCTTATGCTGGTAGTTTAGATTTTTATACGGCAAGTCTTTCTTTTCGAAAACAATGGATAAATATTGATGGAGCTCCAACCACTCAAAACATTTCAATCCATGGACCACTTTTAAAAGGTAAATTAGGGGTTGGACTGATGGTTTTTAGAGATGTAATTGGGGTGAGTAATGAAAATAATATTACGGGGAGTTTTGCTTACAAGATTAAAGGAAAAAATAAAAATGTTTTGTCATTTGGAATGTCTTCAAGTGCTGTTATATCAAATAATAAATGGAGTCAAATAACCACAACACAATCAAGTGATGAGGTGTTTTCTTCTGATTCTCCACAGTATATTTTTCCTGACTTTAGTGCAGGCGTATACTATAAAGCATCAAATTATTTTGTTGGATTTTCAGTGCCTATGTTTCTCCAACATGAATTGGTTTCAGGAGCTTCTAATTATAAAATAAAGAACGATTTTAATAATTACAACTATTTATTGGAAGGTGGAGTAAACCTAAAAGCAACAAATAAAATTATAGTTAAGCCTTCGTTTCTTTTTAGGTATTTACCAAACGCTACCCAACAATTCGATCTTAATGTTATAGTTGATTTTGATAATAAAATTGGTGTTGGAGTTTCATACAGAACTCAAGATGCAATTGTAGGGATGGTACAACTTCATTTAACAGATCAAATAATATTTGGATACTCGTATGATCACACCGTTTCAAAACTTCAGACATACAACAACGGGAGTCATGAGTTATTTTTAAGATATGATTTTAGATATAAAGTAAAAGTATTTGATCCAAGATTTTTCTAATGAATAAAAGAATAATTATATACTTACTTTTTATATTTTCTTTGCTTGGAGCGGATGTTATTTATGGACAAGAAAAGTTCATTGCTGAACCAGTAAATTTTAACACAAATCAGAAAGAATACGCTCCGGTTTATTTTCAAAATGGGATTGTTTTTTGTGGAGTAGGCTCAAAAAACGAAGCGTTTACATTTGTTGATTCTGAAACAGGTCAATTGCTAACAGATTTATTTTTCATACCATCTAATACTAGTGATGTTAACGAAAAAAGATTATTTAGTTCAACACTTCAAACTAGTTTTCATGATGGGCCAATTACCTTTTCTGAAGATGGAAATGTAGCCTATTTTACAAGGAGTTTATCAGTAAATAAAAAACTAAAAAATAGTACTAAAGTCCAAAATAGGTTAGGTGTTTTTAAAGCTATTTTTAACGGAGTAGAATGGAGTAATATTACTCCTTGTACTTTCAACTCTACTGAATATAATGTTGGACAACCTTGCTTGTCGAAAGATGGCAAAACTCTTTATGTAGTTTCTGATAAAGAAGATGGTTATGGAGGAAAAGATATTTATTATTCTGAATTGATAGATGGTGAATTTGGATCATTAATAAACATGGGTAATAAAGTAAATAGTGCAGCTAACGAAATGTTTCCATCTTTATATTCTAACAATCATCTTTATTTTTCTTCAGATAGAGAAGGAGGATTTGGGGGATTAGATTTTTATGTTTCAGTTAAAAATGAGAATCATTGGAATTCAAACCTAGTTTTGGATTCTTTATTAAACACCACTTTTGATGATTTTTCGATAGTATTTAACAATAGTGGAGAAGAAGGTTATTTTGCCTCAAACAGAAATGGCTCTGATGATATTTTTAAGTTCACTATTCAGTTTCCAGAATTTAAAAATTGTGAAGAAGTAAAAACAGAACAATTATGTTATGAATTTTATGAAGAAGCAACACTAAATATGGACTCTGTAGCAATGTTATATGAATGGGATTTTGGAGATGGTAGTAAAGAGGAGAATTTGGAAGTATATCATTGTTATGCTGCGCCTGGGTTGTATATTGTTGAGCTAAATATTTTGGACCCCGAGATTGATAAAGTTTTTGTAAATAAAGATACTTATGAGTTAGAGATAGAAGAAGTATTCCAACCTTTTATTAGTTGTCCAGATACGATATTGATTGATACTGAGATGAGAGTTGAAGTTGAGCAAGGAAAATGGTTAAACTACAAAATCGATAATTATTATGTCCGATTTAAAGATTCGGTTACCGTTAAAAATAATTTGATGGGTTTTAAATTTGATTCTCTTGGAAAAAGTGAAATACAGATATTAATTTCAGGAATCGATACCTTATTAAACGAAGTTGTAACAGATTGTTTTTATAAGACTATTTATGTTAAAAAAGAAATTGATAGCTTAACAGTTAGACATAATTATAAATTACTTGAATTAGATGGTTTTAGTGTTAATGAAATGGAAGAAAAGGATGATAGCTATTACGCTTTGGAGTTGTTAAATAGTACAAAATCTATTAAAGGGGATTCTACAAAACTGAAAAACTATGTAAACGTTGTTCGTGAAATGTTTAATCCAGCATCTAACAATTTTTCTTACTTGTTAGGAAAAACAAGTGTTCCCTTTGACTTGATTGCGCAATATAGAAATGCTCATAAAAATGGCTTTAAAACTGCAGAAGTAAAACAATTTAAAAATGATTCTAACGAAATAATTATGGATGATTTAGGTGTGGTCGAAATGGATTCAATAGGCAATACAAACCTTGTTTTAAGAAACATTTATTTTAATTATGAATCTTATGAGTTAACTAATGAATCTAAAAAAGAATTAAATAAATTGGTATCATATTTAAATTTGAACCCATTAAAAATAGAAGTAGGGGCACATACTGATAATAAAGGAGCTGTTCAGTATAATTTAAATTTATCCCAAAAAAGAGCTAAAAGTGTTGTTGATTATTTAAATAAAAAAGGTATTGATAAAAGTTTGTTAGAAGCTAAAGGATATGGAGAGTCCCTTCCTAAAGCTCCAAATCAACATAAGGATGGTAGTGATAACCCTGAAGGGAGAGCAATGAATAGGAGAGTAACGATTAGATTTTTATAAATCTATTTTTGGTATAACAATTGATTTAAATGATAATATGAATATAAAAATAGTTTTACTTTGGGTTCTTTATTTTGGATTTGGTGTTTTGCCATATTTTTCTCAAGCTGTTCCAGCTAAGAATGAGAATATACCTTACTTAGTTACATTTGGTAAAGATTCCGAAAAGTCATGGGGAGACGATGATAATAATCAGATAGTATTTTTTTCAATCCCTGAACAACAAAAAACACCTTTTTTTATTCGAGTTTTTGATCCAAATACAGGAGGGAAACATGATGAAAACAAGACAGGTTTTAACACAACAACGAAGTATTCTTTATATGGGTCGGGTTGTTTTTCTGAGAAAGATGAAGAGAATAAAGATCCAATAGGAAATTATAAAAAAGGAAATTTAATTTATTCTAAATCATTTTCAGAAGAAAATACTTATGATGATAAATGGTATTCATTTGGACCAATAAATCCACTTGAAGGAGATTTAAAACCTGAACTTGGTGGATATTTGTTTAAACTAGTAGTTGAAGGAGAAAAAGGAGATGATGGGAATTTATATACGCTCTTTATGTCGGTAAATAATAAAGAAAATATACCAGTAGAAGGAGGAAATGCTTTTATGTATGAATATTCTTTTCGATTAAATTCAGCTAAGCAAATAGCTCATTTATATCCTTACATTGATGAGTACACAGTTTCTGTAATGCAACATAATTTTGACTTTGATAATGATGCTTATATTAAATTGATATCTATGTCTCAACCAGGGGTTAAAGTTGCTACCTCTAATGATGGTGAATGGGTTTCTAGTCTTCAACCAATGAAAGAAATTGATAAAAAAAGTTCTTTAGATATTCAGATAGTAAAGACAGGCACAAGGTCAAATAATAATGTTGTTTTTTACATTACCAATCAAAGGGGTAAGTTTATGCAGTTTCACTCCATACCTATAGGTGCAATACCTAAAAAGAAAATTGGTATAAAGCCTGGTAGGAGATAAAGAATTTAATCTTTATACATAATTGATATCCTAGATGTATTTTGTGAAATTTGTTAGAATAACATTGTCACTTATCTTAGAATAGTAGTCACATATAAATTTTAAGTATTCAGTTATCAATTTACTTTTATAATAATATTACGTCTATTTATCTTTACTTATGATGGAAGACAAAAAAGAAATATTTATAAATAATGATATTCGGTGTTTAATAAGTTTTAAAAAAGAATGTTTAACAGTTATATATAAATACAAGTTTAGTGCTAAAGAAGTAGATTTAACTATTTCTACAATAAAAAAACAAACAGGAATAAATTTTTTGGATTTAGCATTGTATAGAATCGATATAGTTAAGGTTAATTAATATTTTTAATTTATTGGTTCATTTTTTAATACAATTTTACGTACTAATGCTATCCAAATAGGACTAATTATCAAAGTAATTGAAATGATAGATATTGTTAATTGATAGCCATAATCAGATATCATACCAATAGCAAAACCTGTTGAACCCAAAATAAAACTAAATTCTCCTATTTGAGCTAAAATAGCTCCTGTATATATACTTTCTCTCCAGCTCACACCCAAAATCCTCATAGTTATTGCATTAATCAGGTTATTTGCAAAAAATAC
Organism: uncultured Flavobacteriales bacterium; assembly: GCA_963977515.1. Taxonomy (GTDB): domain Bacteria; phylum Bacteroidota; class Bacteroidia; order Flavobacteriales_E; family Vicingaceae; genus Vicingus. Next base: position 3,929 of record CAXBPN010000006.1, on the reverse strand, counting down.
AAAAAACACAAACAACATTACCACCCCAATATTTTCTTTTAGAAAATTAAGGTCTATGAGCATCCCAATAGACACAAAGAATAATGCAACAAATACGACTCTAAAAGCATGTAAACTCTCGTGAACCCACTCTGTTGCTTTAAAAGACGAAACTAATATGCCAGCTACAAAGGCTCCTAATGCAGAAGACAGTCCAAAAAATGCTGTAAGAATAGCAAAACCAAAACAAAATGCAAACGAGATAAAAACTTGTATTTCGTGGTCATCCTTAATTAAATGGTCAAAAGGGAGGCTTATATTTTTTTTCTTTAAAACCCAAATGATGATGCCTACTATAATAATTCCGCCTACTATTTGTTTAATTCCTTCAATTGTATCGGGTTTATCGCCAGAAAGATAGCTTAGTATAATAAGCATAGGAACAATAATAACGTCTTGTGCTAATAATATGCCTATTACATTTTGACCAATTTTAGTGTTAGTTTCTTTCCTTTCTTGAAGTAACTTAATTACAACTGCAGTACTACTTATGCTTATTACAAATCCCAGCATAATTATTCGATTAATCGACCAGTTTAAAGTGTAGCCAATAATCCAAACAGCTATAACACTAAAAACTACTTGGATAAGTGTTCCAAAAACTGAAATTTTCCAATTACCGATTAATTGTGGTAATGATATTTCCATTCCAATAAAGAACAAAAGCAAAACCAAACCAAAAGACCCCATATTTGAAATTAACACCTCATCTGTTATCACCCCTATGCCTTGAGGACCTAGGAATATTCCAGCAAATATGTATGCTATTATGTAGGGTTGTTTTAGTATTTTTAGAATAAAGCCTATAATAATTATTCCTATTGATAATAATACCAGTTTAGATAAAACGGGGTCAACATAGGCTGTCAATAATATATTATTTAAGCTTAGGTTCATTTTTCTTTAAGGTCTAAAATTCATAACTATTCTATCAGTAAAAATACTAATTAATCCTCCCCTTTAAAGGATTGCTTTTGTTACGAGAACAGTCCTCTTTTTTTTTCACAAATATTTTTAGTTACTTTTAAAGGTGTGAAATTGAAAATACTTTTAATTCTTCCAATTTTTCTTTTATTTATAAAGGTGCTGAGAATTACTTCACTTTTTGTATCGAGTTATTATACAACATAAATATTACAAGTTTAAATAAAAAAATCCCTCTACAGCTTACCTGTAAAGGGATTTGTAGCTTTTTTTAAGGTGTACCCGGAATGGGATTCGAACCCACACGTCTATTGACACACGCCCCTCAAGCGTGCACGTCTACCAATTCCGCCACCCGGGTATTCTTTACACGGGTGGTGGAGTTCTATCCTGAACTTTTTGAAGGACCACCCGGGTAGTTATTGCGAAAATATTGAAGTTTTTTGACAGTAGAAAACATGTAGAACTTTATGTTCAGGAAATTGACTATTTTTAATAAATGAGAATTGCTCAATTGATATTATTTTTTAATATTCTTATTTCTTCAGCTGTTTTAGGAAATGCAATTTCTTTTAATTCTAAAATTGATTCTTTATCTCAATTAATTAAAGAAAATGAGCATGATACACTTAAGGTTAAAGCTTTAATAGAATTATCAGAAATATTATATATCTCTGATTTAGATACTGTTATAAAGTTAAGTGAAGAAGTTATTTCAATATGCAATGATAATCTAGGAAGTGATATAAGTGCTACTGAACGTAAAAGTTTCATGATGTCTATGTCAGGAGCATACAATAACATTGGGTTTATTTATGATGATAAAGGAGATGTTATAAAGGCTTTAGAGTATTACCATAAATCACTAAGTATAAGAGAGGAATTAGATGATAAATTAGGTATAGCTGTCTCGTTAAATAACATTGGTATTATATATATCAAACAAGGCGAACCAGAGCAGGCATTAGAATATTATTTAAAATCGTTAAAAGTTAAACAGCAACTAGGTGATAAAAAAAGCATAGCTACTTCTTTAAATAATATCGCAGCAGTTTATAAAGAATCAGGGAACCCTCATAAAGCAATTGAATTCTATACAAAATCATTATTAATAAGAGAAGAAATTAAGGATGAGAAGGGAATTGCCGTTACCTTAAACAACATGGGTACACTCTATAAAGATAGAGGTAGTTTAGATACAGCATTAAATTATTATAACAAGGCATTACATATTAGAGAGAAAATTGGTGATGATAGAGGTTTAACCAATACATTGTCCAACTTAGGAGGAGTAGCATTTATCAAAGAAGATTACCAACAAGCAGAAAAATATGGCTTAGAAGCATTGAAAATTGCAAAGAATTTAGGCTATTTAGAAAGAATAAAAGATGCTTCTTATTTATTAAGTGAAGTATATGAACAACAAGAAAAATGGAAAGATGCCTATGAAATGAAGAGCCTTTTTATTATGATTAAAGATAGTGTTAAAAACAAGAAGACAGAACTTGAACTAATTAAACAAAAATCGAAGTATGATTTAGAAAAAGTAATGAAAGAGAAAGAGATTCTAACAAAAGAAAATGATATTAAAACATTACTTAATGCTAAAAATAGAACTTTAGCTATAGCTTTTATTTTAGCCTTCATATTGGCTTTGGCTATTATATTATTTATTTATAGAGAAAATAAGAAGAAGGACTTTATTAATAACTTACTTAATCAACAAAAAGAAGATGCTCTACAACAAAATGATGATAAAATTGCCTTATTAAAAGAAATCCATCATCGAGTAAAAAATAGTTTGCAAGTGGTGAGTAGTTTACTTCGATTGCAGTCACACGAAGTAAGTGATGATAAAGTTGTCAAAATGTTTGAAGAAACTCAAAACAGAGTTTTATCGATTGCAAAACTGCATGAGCAATTATACAGTTCTGACAATTTGAAAGAGATAGACATAAAGCAACATTTTTTACCATTAATAAACGATTTGGTTGATGAGTATAAAGTGGGAACTAAAATTACACTAGATTTAAGTATTGCAGATGTGAAAATGGGATCAGAAACATTAGTTCCTTTGGGGTTAATTATTAATGAAATGATTTCTAACTCTTTAAAGTATGCATTTAAAGATAGAGAAAAAGGAACTATCAAAATACATATTAATTATTTGGAAAAAGAGAGTTATGAGATGATAATTGGTGATAATGGAATAGGTATGTTAGAGAGTTTTAATTTTGAAGAATCAAACTCGTTGGGAACTCAGTTGATACAGATATTTACAGAACAACTAAATGGTTCTATTGAGAGATTGAAAGAGGAAGGCACAATTTTCAAAATAGTATTTGAGAAACAAGAAAAATAAGGCATAAAAAAACCCCGTAAATTACGGGGTTTTTGTGACCTGGCTGGGGTTCGAACCCAGGACCCTATCATTAAAAGTGATATGCTCTACCAGCTGAGCTACCAAGTCGGTTTTTTAAGGAGTGCAAATATAAAAGCCTTATTTTAAATACCAAAACATAACGCTCCTTTTTTTTAGCTTTTTATTTAAACTATTGATTAACAGTTCTATTCCAGTATAGGGTGCCGTTCAAAAGGTATATTTCTATCAAATAAATAACGGTAGGTGTAGTATTTTCGATAAACTTTAGCCCCTAAATAATCGCTAATTTTTAACATTTTTGGATTAAAATCGCCAATCCATGTTAAAACGGTTTCGTTATAGCGGTTTAAAGTCACTATATTTTCTTGGCTCCATTTTATCATAGCACCTTCAACTCCTCTTCCTTGAAATTTACGGCTCACACCAAAAACAATTCCAACCATAGTTGTTGGAGGTTTTTTCCATTGATAGTATAAAAATTTTAATTTTCCTAGCCAGTTTAAGTTGCCATTTACGTATTTAAAAATTTCGTTAAGCTCAGGAATGTTAATGTAAAAGGCAATTGGAGTTTCTTTGTAATAAA
>CAXBPN010000005.1:0-31504 GCA_963977515.1 uncultured Flavobacteriales bacterium | reverse complement strand
CACTTAGAAAAAATTGCAGTTGAGTTAACTACTTTACGCCCAGATCAAGCAGCATATATCGGTGTTGCAGTTGAAGGCCCATATAAGCCAGAACACTACAGATACTAGAAAATAAATCTTTTAGATATTAAAAGCCCCAACTTTAAAGTTGGGGCTTTTTTATTGTCTTAATTCTTCCATGTCGGCTAGAAGTTCATCAAGCTTTTTCATAATCCGACCATAAACTGTTTTGAGGTCTAATCTGAAGAGAGGTTTTGAAAAGATTGTAACAACTATTAAAAAGAGAATAGCAGATGACAACCAAATTACTGGTAGCCCAGAATAAACAACTGTATCTGGATTATCCATTATTTTAGTCAAGGCTACTTGACCGCTGTTAGTTTCCAAAAAACCAACAATCAGAAATCCAAAATATACCGGGTAAAAAACTTGGTAAAAATTTCCAAGCTTAGATATGATTCCTTTTAAATAATTATCAAAACTCTTTAAGTAATCATAGCTGCTGTCACTCTGATTAATCTGATTAATTAATTTCATGTTTTTTCTAGAAATAATAGTGAGGGCAATAAGTAATAAGAACATAACCGTTCCCGCTAGATAAGCTCCCAGAACAATTCCTATCGCTAAATGTATTACTGCCAATATATAAATGTAATAATGGTTGTATTTGAACATCCTTTTAAACTTGTCTATAATATGAATAGACTTTTGATTGTATAGGTTATTAAGACGAGGAATAATTAAATTTTCCTGCTCAATAAAACCTGTTTTCCATATTGTTTCAATTGATTTTTCCATCTAAAATTTTTTTTAAGCGTTCTTTAATTCGTTTAATTCTTACACCAATATTATTACTATTGGTACCAATAATGTCTGCAATTTCTTCGTATGTTTTTTCTTCTAAATAAAGTAGTATAACGGCTCTGTCAATTTCTGAAAGCTGTTTAATCGCTGCATAAAGCTGATTAATAGATTCATTTTGGAATACATTACTATCTTCGATTAAATCGGGCTGTTGAATTTCAGATTTCACTTTTTCTGAAGTTTTACTTTTCTTTAAAAGAGTTAAGCATACGTTTAAACTCAATCGATAAATCCAGGTCGACCATTCAGATTCTTGATTAAAGTTGTTTTTACTTTTCCAAATTTGTAAACACACCTCTTGATAATAATCCTCAAAATCTTCTTCAGAATTAGTGTAAGCTCTACAAATTTTAACAATTATTCCAGCGTATGGTAAAATTTGGGAAGTATAAAAATCGATACTCATTTATTCTTTTTCTTAGTTAGTGTCTTGAGTAATTGATTTATTACACCTAAAAGAAAAATTTTTATTACTTGTTTTTGAAAAAGATTGTTTTTAAGTTGAGAACTTATTTTAGTTTTTCAACTGGGATAAACATATTTGCGGGTATGATTTTTACGTAATTGGCTTTATGCTGCCATTCATTTTCGTAACGTTCCATAATATTCGCTACAAAACCTCTAGATTTTAGCTTTTTTGTTGTTTTGTCAATTACAGATTGTGGAGTAATAATAGGAGCTTGTGAGTTAACCAGTTCTATAGCTCTTTGCAATTCTTTTTCTTGTGCCGAATTTGCAAAATCTTGAGGTTCTAGATCTAATTGGGGTTTCCAGACACCCATTTTTATATTTACTAAAACAATGTATGTTTTTCCGGCTTTGAGGTTGGCTTTTACAAATTGTTTATTTTCGCTCGATGCCCAAAAAAGGTGGTCACCAGCTTCAACCTCATAACGTATATAGTTCTTTTTTTTAAAAATCCCTATAAACTCTTCGTCATGAAAAAATTCGAATGAGAAAGCACCGCCGTAACTACTAACTCGTGTAAAATACAGAACCGCATTTCCTTCGGCTGGAGGAATAAATCCTTGTGCCATTACAGGTGTTATAATAAACAAACTCATTAACACTAGTAAACCTATTTTTATTGCTTTCATAATTCAATTATTTAAGTTAGTTCTCTAAAAAGATTTTAGTATATCGTTTTAATAATTTTAAGTATTAGACTCTCTTTGCATATATCACAACATCCAAATAAACGCACCAGTACGTTTATTCGTACTATCTGTGTTCATCTCAAATTTAGTAAATCTAGTTTATTTACTCCTTTTTCTCTTCCATTATTGTTTTATAGTGGTGGTAGCGTTCTAAAATTTCATTTACATAATCGTAAGCAATATACCCTTTACAATAACCGTGTTTTACTACATCATCATTATAATATTTAGGTTCCGATTTATGCAATAAGAAATAACTTACATCTTCCCAAATTAATGGATTCTTATTGTATTTTTTAGCTAACTTTTTAGCATCAATTACATGTCCTGGTCCAGTATTATAGCTTGCTAAAATAAATGGAATTCGGCCTAGGCTATCAGCTATACTTTTTTCCCATATATGGTTTAATTTTTTAATGTATTTAACCCCCGCAATTATGTTTTGTTCGGGTGTTGAGGTAGTATCTACACCAAATCGTTCTCCTGTTTGTGGCATCATTTGCATTAGCCCAAACGAACCTCCCCAGCCAATGGCGTTGTTGTTAAAGTGCGATTCTTGGTAAATTAAAGCAGCCAATAATTCCCAATCCCAATTTATTTTAGCAGCATGTTTTTTTATCAGCTCATCATAAGGCGAAATTTGTCCACTTTCAAGTGTATAATATTGATGTTTTACACGAGAGGTAAAAAGGTGTTTGTTATTAAAGTATTTGTTGTACAAAATTTTAAACTTTTTTGTTTTCTGAAATTCATGCAACCAATTGTTTATCGATAAGGTTAAACTATCAGCATTCGTTCTTGTTGCCCAAGCTATTTTTTGGTCTAAACTTAATGTTAAGCTTGCATCTATGTTGGGGTAGTGCCATTGATTAACCAAGGCGATATTTTTGTCGGCAACCGTATAGTTTATTTCTTTTTTAGCAAGTTTTTCAATCAGTTGTTCCATCGTAATTTCGCCAGCTACAGTTTCAATTTTTAGTTGTCCACCAATTTCGTTGTTTAAACTTTTAAGACGTGTATTAAAAGAAGAACCTTCTCTTACCACAACTGTTTTACCAGCCAAATCAAGGGGTGATTGTAAAAGGGAATTTGCTAATTCTTTTCTTCGTATTTTTCGCCAATTATCTGGTTTTCGTTGAACCAGTACTTGTTTGGTAATAATAATGGGTAAGGTAAAGTTAACTTCGCTTAATCGCTCTTTAGTTATTGTAAGGTTGGCAGCAACAATATCAGCAACTCCATTGTTCAAATCTACAAAAACACTGTCCATATTTTTAATGGGAATTACCTCTAATTCTACACCAATATGGTTGGTATATTTTTTTAGCAATTCATATTCAAACCCCATAGGAATTCCTTTGTAAATAAAGTAGCTGGTAGAACTGTAATTAATCAACGCTTTTAAAGTTCCTTTCGCTTTTATTTTATCAATATCATGGTCAATAATTTTACGATTTGCTTCTTTTGGTTTTGAGGTACACGCAACTAAAACAATAAGTAGGTAACTGATATGTTTTAAAAATTTCATCATGCGGTATTCAATTACTAATTTAGCGTAATATTAGTTTACGGCGAAAATAACATTAAGGTTATTAATAGGGTATGTATAAGAGAAGTTTAGTTTTAACAATTTTAAGTTTATTAGTTTGCTTAAATGCTTTTTCGGGAGGTTTAAAGTGTGGCTTTGAAGCTTTGTCTATTTACGATTATTTCAAAGCAAAAAGAACCTTCGAAAAGTCGTTAAAAAAACATACTGCCGGTGCTGCTTATGGGTTAAGTGTTATTTACTCCTTAAACAACAATCCTTTTTATAACCTTGATTCGGCACTTTACTACATTAACAAATCAGATTCAAATTTTGCTTTACTTGATCCAAAGAAGAAATTAAAACTAGCCGAATTAAAGGTCGATTCTATCTCAATTTATACGCAAAAAACATTTGTTGATGAAAAATGGTATGAAAAAGTAAAAGAGGAAAATACCATAGCAGCGTATAATTTATTTTTAAAACAAAATAAAGGAGCCTTACAAACAGCACAAGTTTTTGCAGCTCGAAATGAATTAGCATATTACCAAACATTAAATTTAAATACTTCTGTAGCTTACCAGGATTTTTTAAATCGATATCCAAATGCGAAACAAGTTGATGAAGTAAATGCATTGTATGAAAAAGTATTGTTTCAAGAATATACAAGAAACAATACCGTAGAAAATAATCTGCGGTTTATTAATGAGAATCCTAACAATCCTTATGTAACAGAAGCACAGCAAAATATTTATGATTTATCAACTAAAGACAAATCAATTCAATCGTATTACTCGTTTCTGAAAAAGTTCCCAAACAACCCACATGTTTCTTCTGCTTGGCGAAATATTTACAGTTTATCTACTCAAGAACATACTGCAGAAAACATTGAAAAGTTTTTTAAGAACTATCCCGAATATCCATTTAAAAACGAACTCGTAAAAGATTATAAGTTGGCTAATGCTGTTTATTACCAAATAAATAAAAATGAAAAATGGGGTTTTGTAAACGATAGTTTAAATGTTGTAATTCCTATAGTTTACGATTGGGTAAATACTTTTGAAGAAGGAGCTGTTGCTGTTGGTAAACAAGGAAAAGCAGGTTTTATCAATAAAGCAGGAGAAGTTATTATTCCATTTCAATATGATGAAGCAGAGCAATTTACAAAAGGGTTGGCTGTAGTTGGTTTAGACGATAAATATGGAGTGATTAATAAAATAGGAGAGTTAGTTGTACCAATAATGTATGATGATATTGGGGAGTTGAAAAATAGATTTATTTGGGTGGAGCGAAATGATAAATATGGTTTTATAGACCATAAAGGGAATTTAAAAGTTGGGCTAGAATTTGAATCGGTTGGAGATTTTAAGAATGGCATTGCATATGTGAAAAGCAATGGGAAATATGGATTAATCGATACCAATTTATATTATGTAGTAAAACCAAAATTTGAATGGATAGATGCTTTAAATACCGAATTTATTCGAGTTCAAGAGAATGGACTATTTGGTGTGATTAATAAGAAAGGAGCATATATTATTCAACCTAATTATACTCAACTAACAGAATTGCAAAATGGATTGGCTATGGTCGTAAAAGATAGTTTGTATGGTTATGTTAATCAAAAAGGAGAAGAGCAAATACCAATTCAGTTTAACTATGTGGATGGCGTAATCAATTGGGGTTTATTTAACTCAAAAAAATATGCACGAGTAGTTTCAGCATCTAAATTTGGGTTGATTGATACCGCAGGAGCTAAATTTATACCCTGTCTGTTTGAAGATGTTGGAGCGTTTTCAGAAGGATTAATCGCTATTAAGCGGCATGGTAAGTGGGGCTTTTGTGATGAAAAAACAAAGTTAAGAATACCTTATAATTACAATTCGGTAACGGGTTTTAATAAAGGTTTAGCTATTGTAAATTTAAATGGCAAATATGGTGTTATCGACGTTAAAGGAAATATGGTTATTCCTACAGATTACGATGAAATTAATTGGTTTCAAAACAATTACTTTAAAGTAAAAAAAGAAGAATTATATGGGATTATATCCATTACCAACCAACCAATATTGCCAACTACATTTACTGATATTGAGATAACCAACGATAAAAAATTGTTGAAGTTAAGTCGTGAAGATGGGTTTACTTATCAATATATAAATCAAGTTTTTAAAACAAATGAATAGCTTAAAGTCATTTTTAAGCGAACAACTTATGGCTGATTTACCTGGTAAATTGGCTCATGAAGAAGCTGCTCCTTATCGAAAAGTTGATTATGATACCCTTGATTTAAATGCGGTAAAAAAGAGTGGCGTTCTAATTCTGTTTTATAAAAAAGAAGGAGAAACGCATCTAGTTTTAATACAACGACCAATTTATAAAGGCACGCATAGTGGTCAAATTGCTTTTCCAGGAGGGAAAGTAGAAGAATCTGATAAAGATATTATACATACTGCTTTGCGAGAAGCCAATGAAGAAGTTGGTGTTGAGATGGATGACGTTGAGGTGTTGGGTAAATTATCAGATGTTTATATTCCCGTGAGTAATTTTTTGGTTACTCCAGTTGTTGGGGTAATCAATTATGCACCTACTTTTATTCCTGAATTAAGAGAAGTTGCTGAAATTGTAGAATTGCGAATAGGTCATCTAATACAAGTAGAAAAATTACGTTTAGCCAATATTAAACTGAGTAATGGTTTAGTGATGAAAGTTCCAACTTTTGAGTTGAATCAAAAAATAATTTGGGGAGCAACCGCATTGATGTTAAATGAGTTGAGGTATTTGCTTAAGGATTACTCAAAATCTTTATAAAGCAAGTATTTCTTTCTAGTCTTTTTAAATTTTGATAACCCATCTTGCCAAGAAGCTTTTATTTCATCTTCAGATAAACCTTTTTTTAGCTGATTTTGTAATTCATTATTACCTGCTAATAGGTTAAATGAAGAGCCAAAAAAATGAGCTTTATCTTCATAATTTTGATAAACGGTTATCAGCCAACTCAAATCTAGTTTTGCAAAGTTGCGTAACTCACTTTCTTCTTTTAAAGATAAGTCAACACCGTAACATTTTTCACCTTTTAACTTTGGGTTTTTTGCTCCTTCCATACTTTTTGGGGTAAAACTATAATTTACCGAATCCATTTTAGGGTGACCAATAACTTGAAAAGGTTTATCTGTTCCACGACCAATACTTATTGGTGTTCCTTCAAATAAACAAAGTGAAGGGTAAAGGTAAATTGATTTCATATTTGGTAAGTTGGGAGATGGTTTTAAAGGTAATGTATAAGGCGAGTTATGGTCATAATTTTCCATTTCAATTACCGTTAAATCACAAGTAATGCTATCAGCTAACCAATATTTACCATTTACCATTTTAGCATATTCGCCAATAGTCATTCCGTGTACAATAGGCACTTGATGCATGCCAATAAACGAACTAAATTTAGGGTTTAAAATTGGACCATCAACATAATGCCCATTTGGGTTTGGACGATCTAAAATAATTACTTTAATGTTGTTTTCTGCACAAGCTTCCATGACATAACTCATGGTAGAAATGTAGGTGTAAAAACGAGTTCCAACATCTTGAATATCAAACACAACAACATCCAGCCCTTTTAGTTGTTGGTTTGAAGGTTTTTTGTTTTTTCCGTAAAGGGAAACAATTGGCAGTTTTGTTTTGTCGTCAATATTTGAATTTACTTTTTCTCCAGCATCAGCATTGCCTCTAAAACCATGCTCAGGGCTAAAAACTTTAACGACATTAATGCCTAAACTTAATAAAGAATCTACCAGATGCGTTTGGTCGATTAAAGAAGTATGATTGCCAACTATTCCAACCTTTTTATCTTTTAATAATGGTAAATATTGGTCGGTAAGATTGGCGGCAACTTTAATCTCTTTAATTAGGGGTATTGTTTCAATTGGAGTATTGTCGTTTTTCTTTGTTGTTGCTTTAGATTCATCTTGCCCAACACAAGAAATACTAAATAATGAGATAATTATAATAAAACCTATTTCCTTCAATTGCATCAATTTCAAATTACTATTTTTGTTATACATTAAACGGACTGGTAAATATAATTATTTTGAACCTCGAATATTTTATATCAAAGAATATAATTAAAGGTGACGCTCGGTCTAAGAAATTTACTAAGCCCATTATCCGTATTTCTATTGCAGCAATTGCATTAGGTTTAACCGTAATGATTGTTGCCATAAGTATTGTTTCAGGATTTCAGCAAGAAATAAGAAATAAAGTAATTGGTTTTGGAAGCCACATACAAATAACGAGCTACGATTCTCAAAACACTTACGAGGCAAGTCCCATCAGTAAAAAACAAGACTTTTATCCAAGTATTGATACTGTTCAGGGCATAAAACACATTCAAGTTTTTGCCAATAAAGCAGGTATTATAAAAACTAACGAAGAAATTTATGGCGTTGTAGTTAAAGGAATAGGGGGTGATTTTGATTGGGAGTTTTTTGAGAAGAATTTAATAGATGGAGAAATCGTTAAGGTTAAAGATGGAGAATTGAATAACGACTTACTCATTTCAAAAACCATTGCCGACAAAATGAAATTAAAGGTGGGCGATAAAACCTTTATTTATTTCATTCAACAAAACGGACAATTAAGACCTAAAGATTTCATAATAAAAGGCATTTATCAGTCTGGTTTAGAGCAATTTGATAATTTATATGTGTTATCAGACATTGCTCATATTCAAAAAAGAAATGGCTGGAGCGAAAATCAAGTTGGAGGTTTTGAAATTTTAATTGACAGCTATGGTGATTTAGATAAACTAGATTTATATGTTTATGATAACATAGGTTATGATTTACATTCTACGACGATTGTTCGTCAAAATCCTGATATTTTTAATTGGTTAGAATTACAAGATGTAAATGTGATTGTAATAATTGTGTTAATGGTTGTTGTGGCGGTGATTAATATTATATCTGCGTTACTCATCTTAATCTTAGAACGAACCAACATGATAGGCATCTTAAAAGCATTAGGAATGCCTAATTGGAATGTGCGTAAAATATTTATGTACAATGCAGTTTATTTGGTTGTTAAAGGATTGGTTTGGGGGAATGTTATTGGTTTGGGATTGTGTTTTTTACAATTACAATTTGGATTTTTAAAACTCCCACAAGAATCTTATTACGTGTCAGTTGTGCCAATTAAGTTGAGTTTTTATTATTTGGCTATGCTAAATTTGGGAACTCTATTTGTTTGTGGAACAATGATGATTATTCCGTCATACGTTATCACAAAAATAACCCCAATAAAAGCCATTCGGTTTGATTAAAAATACAGCTTGTAATTGGTTGAAACATAGATGTATTTTGTAACTTCGCTAAAATTCAAAATAATAAAATGAAATACTACAATAATATACTTGAAACGATTGGAAATACACCATTAGTTAGAATTAACAAAATGTGTAAAGATGTTGACGCTTTGGTGTTGGCTAAAATTGAAACAACTAACCCAGGGAATTCAGTAAAAGATAGAATGGCACTTCAAATGATTGAAGATGCAGAAGCAGATGGAAGATTAAAACCAGGAGGAACTGTAATTGAAGGAACATCTGGAAACACAGGTATGGGATTGGCGTTGGCTTGTATTATGAAAGGTTATAAATTAATTTGTGTATTAAGTGATAAACAGAGTAAGGAGAAAATGGATATTTTGAGAGCTGTTGGAGCAGATGTACACGTTTGCCCAACAAATGTAGCTCCAGATGATCCACGTTCGTATTATTCGGTTTCAAAAAGATTAGCTCAAGAAGTACCAAACTCTTGGTATGTAAATCAATATGATAACCCATCGAATACAAAAGCACATTATTTAAGTACTGGTCCTGAAATTTGGGAGCAAACAGATGGCAAAATTACTCATTTTGTAGTTGGAGTTGGTACTGGAGGTACAATTTCAGGAGTAGGAAAATTTTTAAAAGAAAAAAATCCAAACATTAAACTATGGGGAATAGATACTTATGGTTCTGTTTTTAAAAAATACCATGAAACTGGAATTTTTGATGAAAATGAAATTTACCCATACATAACAGAGGGAATAGGTGAAGATATTTTGCCTAAAAATGTTGATTTTAGTGTAATAGATAAATTTGAAAAAGTAACCGATAAGGATGCAGCAGTTTATCAACGAAAATTAGCTAAAGAAGAAGGGATTTTTGTAGGAAATTCAGCAGGTTCAGCAATAAAAGGATTGCTTCAATTAAAAGATGAGTTGACAAAAGATGATGTAGTAGTTGTCTTGTTTCACGACCATGGAAGTAGATATGTTGGTAAAATGTTTAATGATGATTGGATGCGTGAAAGAGGCTTTTTAGATGAAGAGAAAAAGAACGCAAAAGATTTAATTAAAGACCATGCAGGAAAACATTTAGTAACTGTTACTCCAGAAAATCCTGTTTCTCAAGCAATTTTATTGATGAATCAATACAGTATTTCTCAAATACCAGTTGTTGGAGAAAATGGCTTTGAAGGTTCTTTAACAGATAACATCTTATTTGCAAAATTGTGTGAAAATCCTGAATTAAAAGAATTACCAGTAAAACATATAATGGGAGCACCGTTTCCTATTGTTTCGGAGACAACTACTATAGAAAATATTTCTAAGCAATTTCAAGCAGGAGCAAAAGCAGTTATGGTAAATTACGATGGAGATAAACATCATATTATTACTCAACAAGATATGATTAAAGCCTTTGCATAATTCCCCTCTTGAGAGGGATTAGAAAATAATTCAGCTTTTGCTGAATTTAATTTTCTTGGGGTGTGTAATAATTACTATAATGAAAAACTCTTCGAATTTAATAAGTGTTAATAGGCTGCCATATTATGCAGTAATTTTTACTTCAATATTAAAACCAAATAATGGTTATAGTGAAATGGCAAAAAAAATGGAAGCATTAGCCAAATTGCAACCAGGTTTTTTGGGAGTTGAAAGTGCGAAAGAAAAAGTGGGGATTACTGTTTCCTATTGGGAATCTCTTGAAGCAATTAAAAACTGGAAAGAAAATATAGAACATAAAATTGCTCAACAAAAAGGGAAAGAAGAGTTTTATCAATCTTACAAAGTAGAAATATGTAAGGTTGAAAAAAATTATACTTTTTAACTATTTTTTTAATTGCACTTGTAACAAATAAAATCTTCTTTCGTTAAGGTATTCATCTACCTAACTTATAAAACTACAGAATTATGAACTCAGCACTATTAAAGGCAGCAACGATTATTGCTAAAGAGGAGGTTGGTAATTTACATTTCCCAAAAGAAGAAGTAATAGCTAACCTAGAGGAGCGAAAAGAATTATTAGCCAAAATGGAAAAAGCACTAAAGCTTGGGAACGCACATCATGGAAAAGTTAAAATTTTATTTGAAGATGATAAAGGTTTCAAAACAGTAGAAACAACAATCTGGGGAATAACAGATAAAAATATATTACTAAAAAAGACAACTATACTTCCGATAAGGCGAATACATGACATCAAGTTTTATTAAATCTTTTTTAAGTTAGAAAAAATGAACCTCGTAAAAACGAGGTTTTTTTATTGTTTGGCATTACCAGTTGAATACAATTTTCACTTGTTTTCTTTCCTTTTTAAAATGAATTTTGAATGCTATTCTGTAAGGAAATAATTTTTTAACGTTTAATAACATACTGAAATTAAAAAGTTAGTATAGCTGCTTTTAGAATTATTAATTTTACAAGATTTAACCAGAAAATATGAAAATGATTAATAGAATATTAATAGCCCTTCTTTTTATAATCACATCTTTATTTAGTCTAAATGCACAAATTTATGACCCGATCAGTTGGAGTTATGAGGTTGATAAAACTAGTGATACTGAGGCTGATTTAATTATAAAAGCTGACATTGAAAGAGGTTGGCATTTGTATGCTTTAAATTTACCTAGCTTAGATGGCCCTGATCCTACAACCATTACTTTTGAGCCATCAACGAATTATGATTTAGTTGGAGAGCCCACGGAAGGAGAGTTTAAGTCTGAATACGATCCTAATTTCGATATGGATTTAAATTACCATGAACAACAAGCCATTTTTACTCAAAAAATTAAATTAAATTCAGAAGAATCTTTTGCTATTAATGGAAGTGTGGCATTTATGGTTTGCAATGAAGAAATGTGTTTGCCCCCTGATGAAATTGAGTTTTCATTTAGATTAAATAGTAATTCAAGCCAAGCTGCTGTTGTTGATGAAAATGTTGCTGAAATAATTGATATTAATAAAATAGTGCCTGATTTACCTCAATTAGATTTAGAGAAACCACTTAGTAATTGTGGTGAGAAAAAAGAAATCAATAACATTTGGTTGGTTTTCTTGTTTGGATTTTTAGGCGGTTTAATAGCGCTGTTAACTCCATGTGTTTTCCCAATGATCCCTTTAACCGTTAGTTTTTTTACAAAAGGAGGTAAGGATGGTAGTAAAGGTGTTGGAAGAGCAGTTTTGTATGGCTTTTTTATCTTTTTAATTTATGCAATTTTAAGTGTTCCTTTTCATTTTAATACCGACCCAGAAGTGTTAAATGAAATAGCAACAAGTGTTTGGCTAAACATTATATTTTTTGTTGTTTTTGTTGTTTTTGCAATTTCATTTTTTGGTGTTTTTGAAATTACTTTACCAAGTGGGTTAGCAAACAAAGCCGATTCTGCCTCTAATACAGGAGGTGTTTTAGGCATTTTCTTTATGGCATTAACATTAGCTTTAGTGTCTTTTTCATGTACAGGCCCAATTTTAGGAACAGTGTTAGGTAATTCGCTTAAAAATGGTCCTTGGCCAATTTCAGCAGCCATGAGTGGTTTTGGAATAGCTTTAGGATTGCCTTTTGCATTATTTGCAATGTTCCCAAGTTTTATGAATAAATTACCTCAATCTGGTGGGTGGTTAAACTCTGTAAAAGTTGTTTTAGGGTTTATTGAATTAGCATTAGCAATAAAGTTCTTATCAAATGCAGATTTGGTGGAACAATGGGGTTTAATTCATAGAGAAACGTTCTTTTTAATTTGGACTATTATTGGTGTTGGATTATCATTATACTTATTTGGAGTAATTAAATTCCCTCATGATTCTCCAATTATTAAACTCTCTAAGTTTAGAATGTTATTTGCAATAACAATTGCAGCATTTACAATTTATGTTGCCCCAGGTGTTCTAAAAACTTCGCCATGGAATCATAATCTATTAAGTGGTTTTCCTCCTCCTGCGTTTTATAGTTGGTATGAAAATGAATCTTTTCATGCTGAGTTTACAGATTTTGAAGAAGCTTTAGCGGAAGCAAAAAGAGTAAATAAACCGTTATTAATTGACTTTACAGGGTGGGCCTGTGTTAATTGTCGTAAAATGGAAGAAAGTGTATGGAGTGTAGAATCTGTTAAAGAAAAGCTAGAAAATGATTTTGTGTTAGTTTCTTTATATGTTGACGATAAAGTTGAATTGCCAAAAGAACAACAAGGCGTTTTTGAATATGAGACCAACGGAGAAGTAAAAAAGAAAAACATTAAAACAATTGGAAATAAATGGGCTACTTTCCAAACTCAGGTTTTTAATAATAATTCTCAACCTTATTATGTAATGCTTTCACCAGAAGGTAAATTATTGGCTAATCCAGTAGGCTATATGCCAGATGTTGAAGAATACACAAAATATTTAGATTGTGGAATTTCTACGTTTCAAGAAAATAAAAAAGAAGAAAACCCTTTACCAAAGTTTAAAATTAATTTGTAGAAACGATTAAAAATCATTAGTTTTTTGAGTTAAATTTGAACTTCTAAAAAAATATAAAATGGCTGAATTTATTTATGAAGAACCTTTTCCAATATTAAAAGATTCTACGGAATATAAATTAATATCAAAAGAACACATATCAACAATTGAAGTTGATGGGAGAAAGATTTTAAAAGTTGATTCAAAAGCATTAGAATTTTTGGCTCAAGAAGCAATGGTAGATGTTTCTTTTTTATTAAGAACTGCTCACCTAGAAAAAGTAGCCAAAATACTTGAAGACCCCGAAGCAACAGATAATGACAGATTTGTAGCCTACACCTTATTAAAAAATGCTCAAATAGCAGCAGAAGGACAATTACCTTCTTGTCAAGATACAGGAACGGCAGTAATTGTTGCCAAAAAAGGAGAAGATGTATATACAGGAGTAAATGATGCTGAATATTTATCAAAAGGTATTTTTAATACCTATCAGGATAGAAATTTAAGGTATTCTCAAGTTGTTCCTGTTTCGATGTTTGAGGAAAAAAATTCAGGAAGTAATTTGCCAGCTCAAATTGATATTTATTCAACTCAAGGAAATGCTTATAAATTTTTGTTTTTAGCCAAAGGTGGAGGTTCAGCCAATAAGACTTATTTGTATCAAGAAACAAAATCGTTATTAAACGAAAAATCATTAACAGAATTTGTAGCTACAAAAATTAAAGATTTAGGAACTTCCGCTTGTCCTCCTTACCACTTAGCAATAGTAATTGGAGGAACATCTGCTGAAGCTAATTTAAAAGCTGTTAAACTGGCATCAACTGGTTATTATGACGAATTACCAAAAGTTGGAAGTATGGGGGGGAGAGCATTTAGAGATTTGGAATGGGAAGATAGAGTTCAAAAAATCTGTCAAGACAGTTTGATTGGAGCACAATTTGGAGGTAAATATTTTACCCATGATGTAAAGGTTGTTCGTTTACCTCGTCATGCAGCATCTTGTCCTGTAGGAATTGGAGTGAGTTGTTCTGCTGATAGAAATATAAAAGGAAAAATTACAGAAGAAGGTATCTTTTTAGAGCAATTGGAATTGAATCCAGGAAGATTTGTGCCAGCAGTTGCTCCACATTTAGAGCCAGCTGTAGAAATTGATTTAAATCAACCGATGGAAGAACAATTAAAAATTCTTTCACAATATCCTATAAAAACAAGATTGAATTTAAGAGGAACATTAATTGTGGCAAGAGACATTGCTCATGCAAAAATTAAAGAGTTGTTGGATGCTGGAAAACCAATGCCAGAATATTTTAAAAATCATCCGGTCTATTATGCAGGCCCAGCAAAAACACCAGAGGGAATGCCGTCGGGTAGTTTTGGACCAACAACAGCAGGGAGGATGGACCCTTATGTTGACGAATTTCAATCGCATGGAGGCTCGATGATAATGTTAGCTAAAGGAAATAGATCAGTAGCTGTAACAAATGCGTGTAAAAAATATGGCGGATTTTATTTAGGTTCAATAGGTGGTCCAGCTGCTATTTTAGCAAAACAAAATATAAAATCTGTTGAAGTTGTTGATTTTCCTGAACTAGGAATGGAGGCAGTTCGTAAAATTGAAATTGAAAATTTCCCTGCTTTTATTATCTGTGATGATAAAGGAAATGACTTTTTTGCAGATATGTAAGTCGCTTAGCATTAACAATGTAATGTTGAAAGTAATTTATTTAGATTGTATTAAAAGAGCATTAATCAATTAATTTTGTTTTTCAGATGGAGAACGAATCGACAAATAAAAAAGAAGTATTTCGAAAAACATTAATTGGCGGTTCAGCAAGCATTAATGATTTAAGAGATGTGGAATACAAAGGAGAAGAGTTATCTCCACAAGAACGATTAGCACTAAAAAACTTTGACCGTTATCGTATAGATGTGCTGAACAGTCAAAAAAGTGAAAAAGAATTTCATCAGGCATATACAAAGCTCCAGGTTTTGGCAAATCTATCTCCTTATGTTGAGTTTTTAAAAGAAGATTACTTTCTGTAAATATTCTTAACAATCAAAGGTTACTATATTTTAGTAGTAAAGTATTCAAATTAAAATAATTAAATTTGGTAAACTAAACCTAACTCATTTTAATTATGAAAAAACTATACGCTTTATTTTCGTTACTTGTAATTAGTACTGTTACAGCAATTGCTCAGCCCACATTAACACAAGCAAATTTTGTACATAATATTGGCGAAAGCACTTTTTATTATTTAGCAGATACAAATACAACAACGTTAAACCCTACGCTAGGACCTAATGTTGTTTTTGATTATACTACAGTCGATGCCTTAGGTGTTTCTCAGACCGATTTTTATGTTGACCCTTCAGGCACACCTGGTGCATCTGATTTTCCAACAGCAGATTATTGTGAAAAAACAAACTTAGGCGATACCAACTTTATTTACTCAAAATCAAATATTGATAGTTTGTTTACAGTAGGGTTTATTGCAGATATTACGGGCTTTGGAGTTGTAACGGCTAAATATGACCTTGATCCAGAAACGGTAATGAAATTTCCATTTAATTACGGTAATTTTTATACAGATAATTATTCTGGAACTTTTAGCACAAATTATTTAGGAGCTGTCCCAGTGTCTGCCAGTGCTGCAGGAGATGTAACCGTTGCAGCAGATGCGTGGGGGAGGTTAGACTTACCTTTTGCAACAAGTTTTGATAGTGTAATTAGAATAAGAAGAGTGGAGCATGCTGAAACGGATACAATTTTTATCGGACCACCATTTAATACACAAATTTTACCAATTATTATTGACGCTATTGTGGTAAGTTATTATAAGCCAAGCCACGGTAAATCACCAATTTTATCCTTTATAGAAGGAACTTATCAGCAAGATGGAGCTGTGATAGCTTCAAACAAAACTATTGCTTGTCAGTATCCGTTATTAACAACAGATGTTAAAGAATATGAGTTGTCTAAATCATTAAACATGTATCCTAACCCAACTCAAAACGGACAAACTGTTTTGTCGTTTAATATTGAAAATACAGCAAACATTAAAGTAGAATTATTGAATAATTTAGGACAAACAATTACTCAAGTTTATCAAGGGAAAGTTAATGCAGGATTAAGTAAGTTTGAGATTAACACAACTAATCTAAGTTCTGGAGTGTATTTTGTAAATCTATTATTAGATAATACTAAAATTACAAGAAAGCTTATTGTTGAATAATAGATAAGGAAAGAATAGAAGAAAGGGGGAAGTTGCTTCCCTTTTTTTATTCTAGAATCTTCCTAAATTACTTTTAATAAACGATTGAAAATCTAAGCGGTTGCTTTTAGGAATTCTATAATTATAATGTTAAGAAAAAATGGCTGTTAATATTTCTCTTGATTTTAAGTTCTTTAAATTATATGAATGTAGAGAGTAATATTCTAAAACCATTGATAATATGTTTTTTCTCATCACATTTGAAAATTCAAAATTTTCTTCATTGTTAAAGTCAAATAATAACATCTTTTTTATTATTGCTGTTTCTTCTTTTGAAGAAAAATAAACATGTTGTGGTTTTAAAACTTTAAAAGAGCCTTCTTGTAAATCAAGGAACAACGCTTCTTTATTGAGGTTTTCTTGAGGAGAAATTCCAAAATATTTTGTTAGTTGGAGTAAAAACAATAGGTGAAAACTATGCGTTATTTTATCTGAAATATCAAAAAATTCAACCGCATTATAGATATAGTCAAACAATGCTTTGTTCGCTTCTTCTTCTTTTATCAACTTACTTAAAGCTTCAGCTAAAAAAAAAGCAATTGAACTTTTGTAAATATTAAAAGGTATTGATTGAAAAGGTACATCAAGTTTTATTGATTTTAAACTTTGTAAGCTCTTGTTTTCTTTTTGATAAACACTCATTTCCACGAGTGATAAAGGCTGCAAATATGCTTTTTGTTTTTTTGTTTTCTTACTCCCTAACCCTTTTAAAATATAGGTTTGTAATCCAAATTTTTCGGTATATATTTTAGTAATTATACTATTTTCTGAATATTTAAAATAATGAAGAACAACACCTTTAGTTGAGTGTAACATCAGTTTATAAATAGTATTTTCGATGCATTTTTTAATTCCCCATCGGTTGTACCACTAAAAACCATATAAACACCTGTTTGTACCCTATTCCCATTTAAATCTTTGCCGTCCCAAATGGCTTGACCTCCATAAGAAATTGTTTGAAAAACTACATTCCCACTTACGTCTGTTATTCTTACATCAGTATCTTTAGTGAGACCTCTTATTGCTATTACCCCATTATAATCGGGTTTAACTGGGTTTGGGTAAACAAAAACATTATCAAAATCATCATTACTATCTGTCGCTGTTCCTTTATAAGATATTAATCCTTTTTCTGTTGCAATAAAAACTTCTCCTGTTTTACCATTAATTTTAATATCATAAATGTTATTTGAGAATAAAGGACTATTTGAGGTTGTAAAATGCTCAATTTCTTCAGCCCCGTCTTCACTCATTAAATAAACTCCTGAATTTTGTGTTCCAATCCATTTACGATTAGCCCCATCAATAGTGATACAAGTTACCGATTCAGATTCAAGCAACTTCTGTGTTTGTCCATCTTGCTGAATATATATTGGGTTTATAACAAAATCTTCTCCAACATTATTAGGTATTTCTACAGTTTTAATCCCTTCGCTAGTTCCAATCCAAAATTCACCATCATCCTCTTCTGCTAAGCAGTTTATTTCAAAAGATGTAGGGCTAGTAGAATAGAACATTATATCATCTGATTGATCCTCAATTGTTCCATTTGTATTCAAAACAAATAATTTTTTAAGTTTTCTTTCTGCTAGATAAATTAAATTATTTTGACCAGCAACTAAGCTTTGATATTCACTTGTGCCTGTTGTTAGTCCTTCAAAAGAAAATGAGATCCAATTACCGTTTACTAATTTTACAGACAACACATTTGTTCCATAACTACTTGCAATCCATAAATTACCATTTTTATCAAAATCAAGTGCCCCAATTGATGTTAATCCTCCGTTTGTACTATCTAATGGTGAGTCTTGAGCTCTATATACAGATGTTAATTCTCCATTGTTAAATTCCAATAATCCAGAGTTCCATGACCCTAAAAAAACTTGAGTTGTATTTTTAGGGTTGATTGCAACACTAACTAAATCGTAAATAGTACTTCCCCTTACAGGATGTTTTAATTCTGAAGAAGTTTTTTTCCATTCTCCATCTTCTCTGTAATTATAGGGGAACCGATTTCTATAAAGTCCATAGCCACCTGATGATATCCATAGATTATTTTGGTTAATGTCCATATGAAACACACTGGATGATGTTGGTCCATTTGGAGAAATTATTTCACTATCCCATTCATTGGTTAATCTGATTAATCCATAATCTCTATCAGCAACCCATAATTGCCCATTTTTTAATACTGAAGACTGAGGCTGTAGAAAAACTCCTTGATATTTTGGGTAAACAGCTTCTTGACTAAGGCTAGTATTAAAAATTTTCAAAGCAGCAGAAGTTGATATTAACAACTTATTTTCCGAGGTTTCAAGATTAAACAGGTTAACTCCTCCCGAAATTAATTTTGTCCATGTATTCATAGTTTGATAATATAAAGTATCTCCCTGCCAAGTTTGTTGTTGTAAAGCGACAATCAAGTTCCCATTATAGTTTAACATATGGGAGTATTTTTTTACTCCTAAATCTGAAACAAGAGCCCACTCATTGTAATCTGCAAGATTCCCACTATTTTTATTCGAAAAATACACTCCTTCATCAGTTGCAGCGTAAATATTTTGCCCATCAAATGTTACTGAATTAGTGTTAATATATAAGCCAGACGGTCCCAAATAATAAGTATCCACAATTTCTTCTTCCTCAGTATTTAAAACGACTATCCCAAACCCTGTTGACAGGTAGGCATATTTTTCCTTAGTATAGATGTGATTTATAATTTTATCTGCAATTATATTGCTATTCTTAATAAAAGGAATGTTTGTTATCTTATTTTCATTGTCAACTATATCAATATTTCCATTTTGATAAGCTATAATCAATTTCTCATTATAAGAGTTAAATTTTATGCTCTTAACCCCTATATCAGACAACCCTGAAATCATATTGAGTCTTTCTATCGAAAAATCGTTAACATCATAAACAAAAACAGCAGATTCTGATGCACAATAAATCTTACCATTTCCTTCATCTACTGATACTCCATTAGAGTAAGATAGATGATCTTGCCAAGAACCAATCGGAATTTCTTGGGCGTGATTAATTTTAAAAAAACTAATCAAAATCACAATTAAAAAAAGCTTAGGTAATTGTATTTCCATAACGACACCTTAACAATAAAAACAAAATATTATTGTGTAAAAATATGATATATTTGTGAGAAATTACTGGCCTCGTAGTTCAACTGGATAGAATATCAGATTTCGGCTCTGATGGTTGAGGGTTCGAATCCTTCCGGGGTCACTTTTATTTCATCATTAACTTTTAAATGTCAAAATACTGTATAGTTATACCTTCCTTTAACGAAGAAACACGTATTTTAACAGATGATTTCATCGATTTTGCTGATTGTAACAAAGACTTTCATTTTTTATTTGTTAATGATGGTAGTACAGATAAAACACTAAATGTCCTTAAAAATATAGTTGATAAGTCAGAACAAATGAGCTTGCTAGATTTACCCTTAAATTGTGGTAAAGCTGAAGCAATTAGAAAAGGGATGGAAATTTCTTTAGCTAAAAATGAGTTTGACTTTTTAGGCTACTTAGATGCAGATTTAGCCATTCCTCTTAATGAACTATTACGCCTAAAAAAATTATCTGAATCAAATTATGAATTTATTTTTTCATCAAAAAAGAACACTCCAAATAATAAATTAGAAGTAAAATTTAAACGTTTTTTTATTGGTAGAACGCTTTCCAAAATGGTTGGTTTAAGTTTAAAGCTGGATGTTTATGATACTCAATGTGGGTGTAAATTGATGTCAAACAAAATTGCTCAAGTAGTTTTCAAAGAGCCTTTTATTAGTTCTTGGTTATTTGATATTGAACTATTTTGGCGAATAATGAATAATTTTGGAAAAGAATTTTTTGTTTCTTCATCCAAAGAAGTTCCTGTAAAAAAATTAATTGACAGAGGTAGTTCAAGAATAAAAATAGCTGACTTAATTTCTTTGCCTTATGAGTTTTTAAAAATACATTTACATTACAGCAATAAGTAATTACCTTGATTTTTATTACCTTTCCAAATACGTGACAACTTTACAAAATAAGATTTTATCGTTTTTAGTAAAAAACAAGTTCCAATTACTTTTAATTGGGCTAATTTTATTATGTCTTTACCCTCTTAGTTTGTTTATCTATATCCCTAAATGGGATAATGTTAATGGCTACTTGCCTTATCGTTTTTTTATAAGCGACTATATTCACAACGGACATCTTCCATTATGGAATCCTTTTCAGAGGCTTGGTGTCCCAGGTTATTCTGACTTGCAAAGCGGTTGTTGGAATCCTATTGTTTGGGTAATCATATTGTTTGGTAAATACACGATTAAATCATTAATTATTGAACTATTAACATGTTATGTTTTTGCAGGACTTGGGATGTATAAACTTGCAAAATATTTTTATAACTGTCAAAAAACAAGCTTTATTATTGGGTTTAGTTATGCTTTATCTGGTTTTATGGTTGGCTCATCTCAATTAATGGTTTTTTTAATTGCAGTAACATGGTTCCCATGGATTATATATCATTTGCTCTTGTTTTTTAAAACATATTCAATAAAACATATTCTTCTTATCTCTTTTTTTCTAGCTTTATTTATTACTGGTGCAAGCCCCGCTTATACAATAATATTGGCTTACATTGTTGTAGGAATGTTTATTTATCACTTAATTATTTCTCGAAGGGCTATATTAGATTTAAAAAAGATTACTATAGGGGGATTTTCTATTTTGGCTATTCTTATCCTACTTATTCTTCCTTATATCAACTCATTTATTGACTTCTCACCTTACTTCAATCGAATTGATAAATTAGAATATAACACATTTCTCTTAGCCAACCCTTTTACTCCTGTTAGTTATATTTCTTTTCTTTACCCTTATAGTGTTATTGCCAAAACTGAGTTATTTAATATTACAGATTTAAGTTTACGAAACGGATATTTTGGTCTTGTTGGTTTTGTTTGTTTCATTTTTGCATTTTTATCAAAATTTAATCGTCAAAAAATTATACTAACAGTATGTCTTTTCACTTCGTTATTATTAGCTGCTGGAGATGAAACTTTTATCTTTAAATTCTTATACAACCTACCTGGGTTTGGAGTTTTCAGACATCCCTCTATATTTAGAGCATTTACTATTTTTTGTGCTTTACTTTTAGCTGGGGTTGAATTAAAAAACATACTCCAAAATGGATTAACTAAAAAGCAAAAGTTAGTAGGAGCTATTCTTTTAATCTTTATCCTTGTTTCTACTGCATATTCTTTTGCACGCACCTCTTTTAATGAAAGTTATGCCCTACTTCAAAATACATTTCATTTTCTGGAATTTTCTGAAAGCACATTTGCTACGCATTTATTTGTAAATGGAATTTTAACACTTAGTCTTATTTACTTTATTTATATGGCTAAACGGATATTACGTCTTTCCTTTTTTGTTAGCCTATTAGCATTTGTTATCCTAGATATTGGATTACAGACTCGATTGACATTCCCGACAACCATTTCTTATAAAATTTTTCAACAAGAAGTATCTAATTTTTTCAGTTCACTTCCAAATGATATCTCTCAAGATTATAATTATACTCCGCTAAAAAACCTTGATGAAGCACAGGGGCTAAAAAGTACAAATGGAATATGGCAAAATCTTTCTACTTTTAATAAAACGATTAGTTATGTTGGGGTAAATCCATTACGGTTTAAAGCTTTTGATAAAGCAAAAAACGACGGCAGGTTAGATCTTGAAATAGAAAAAAACATTCTACACTTCGAAAATGAAAACAATGCTCAGGTTAATAACATTTTTATCGATTACAATAAATTTTCAGGAGAGATAAATAACTCTTCGGATAAAGGTAAAAAATTAGTTCTAGCACAAAATTATCACCATTTATGGAAGGCAACCATTAACAATTCTCCATTAACTATTAATCCTTACAATAATTTTTTAATGAGTGTATCTATTCCTCCAAAAACAAAAGGGAAAATTGAATTTGAATACAAATCACCTACAATTTTATATACTTTTATGATAAGTCTATTTACTTATCTCCTAGTAATCGGGTATTTAGTAAAAGAAAGGTTGTTTAATTCAAAATAGCCGCTATACCTGGCAATTCTTTTCCTTCTAAATATTCTAGCATTGCTCCTCCTCCTGTACTTACGTGACTTACTTGGTCAGCTAAGTTAAATTTATTTACGGCAGCTACTGAATCTCCGCCACCAACTAGAGTAAAAGCTCCTTTTTTTGTAGCTTCTACAACAGCATAAGCAATTGCTTTTGTACCTTTTTCAAATTTCTCCATTTCAAAAACGCCCATTGGTCCATTCCATAAAATAGTTTTTGAGTGGATAATACAATCTGTATAATCTTGAATGGCTTTTTCACTAATATCTAAGCCCATCCATCCATCTGGGATCGCAGTTGTATCACAACTTTGTGTGTTAGCTTCGTTACTAAAATTATCAGCCGCTATCGTATCAACTGGTAATAAAACAGCTACATTTTTTGCTTTTGCTTTTAGTAAAATTTCTTTTGCCATCTCTAAATAATCATCTTCAACCAACGAATTACCTGTTGTACCGCCCAATGCTTTTATAAAGGTGTAAGTCATTCCTCCTCCAATAATGATGTTATCAACCTTATCCAATAAGTTCTCCATTATAATTATTTTACTAGAAACCTTAGCCCCACCAATAATTGCCGTAACAGGTTTAACGCTTTCATCCATTACTTTAGTAACGCTTTCAATCTCTTTTTCAAGTAAATAACCAAACATTTTGTTTTCTGGAAAAAACTGAGCGATAATTGCTGTAGAAGCATGTGCTCTGTGGGCTGTGCCAAAAGCATCATTGATGTAAACATCTCCATGTTGAGCTAATTGTTGAGCAAAGTTTTTATCACCTGCTGTTTCATGCTTGTAAAAACGTAAGTTTTCTAATAATAAAACTTGTCCTGGTTTTAAATCGTCAGATGCTTTTTGAGCCGCTTCTCCAATGCAGTTTTCGGTAAACAATATTTCAAACCCCAATAATTTTTCAATCTCAGCAATAATATGTTTTAATGAAAAACGTTCTTCTGGTCCATTTTTTGGTCTCCCTAAATGCGACATTAAAACAACAGCTCCACCACCACTTATTACTTTTTTAATTGTTGGAATTGCAGCTAAAATTCTTGTGTTATCTGTAACATTTAAATTCCCATCCAAAGGCACATTAAAATCAACTCTTATTAAAGCTTTTTTATTTAAAAAATCAAAGGTGTCTATACTTTTCATATCTACTTAGTTTTGAAACAAAAGTAAAATTTCCTAAACAAATAAACCCACAAAAAGCTTATAATATTTACTTTTGGGAACAATGAGATTTAAAGATGTTATTGGACATATTGAAGTTAAGGAAAGGCTTATCAATTCTGTTAAAGAAGAACGAATTAGTCATGCTCAACTATTTTTAGGTGCCGAAGGCAGTGGTAATTTACCAATGGCTATTGCCTATTCGCAATATATTGCCTGTGAAAACAAAACAGATTTAGATTCTTGTGGCACTTGTGCATCTTGTGTGAAATTTGAAAAATTAGCCCACCCTGATTTACATTTTGTTTTTCCTGTTGCAACCAACAAATCGATTAAGAAAGACCCTGTAAGTTCCAAATTTATAACTGAATGGCGAGAATTGGTTGTAGAAAAAAAAGGATACATCACTTTACCCGACTTGCAAGAAAAGTTAGCAACTGAAAACAAGCAGTTAATTATTCCGAAAGACGAAAGTGTTGAAATTTTAAAAACATTAAGCTTAAAAACATATGAGTCGGAATATAAAACCATGATAATATGGTATCCAGAAAAATTCAATATCGCTTCAGCAAACAAGTTGTTAAAAATTCTTGAAGAACCACCAAACAAAACGTTATTTATTCTTGTTGCTCACGATTCTGAACAAATTATACCAACTATTCTTTCGAGAACTCAGTTGGTGAAAGTTGATAAAATAACTGATAATGATTTAACTACAGCTCTTATTGATAGGTTTAACCTACAAGAAAGTCAAGCAAAAAATATTACCAACTTTGCTGATGGAAATTTGGTAAAAGCTCAAAAATTAATTGAAGAATCGAGTACTGAAGAATTTTTC
Organism: uncultured Flavobacteriales bacterium; assembly: GCA_963977515.1. Lineage (GTDB taxonomy): Bacteria > Bacteroidota > Bacteroidia > Flavobacteriales_E > Vicingaceae > Vicingus. The sequence goes on along the minus strand of CAXBPN010000005.1, from coordinate 6,792 downwards.
TATACTCATTTTACAAAATGGATGAGAATGGGATTTGTTGCTGATGTTTCAGGCTTAATTAATTTCTCAGAAGAAAGTGCTAAACTTGGTCGTGAAAAACAAAAACAATTTTTAAGTTATTCTCTACATATTTTTAGAGAAAGTTTAATTCAAAATTATGGCGACACTTCACTAAATAGAGTTTCTTCTAATGAAAATAAATTTTTAGAAAAATTTGCCCCTTTTATTCATGGGGCTAATTGTATCGATATTATTGAGTTGTTTAATAACGCCATTTATCATGTTGAAAGAAATGCTAATCCAAAAATTTTATTTCTTGATGTTTCCTTAAAACTGACTAAACTATTAAGGGTAAAACAACCCGAAGTTTCTTAAACAAAAACCCCCACACAATAATTTTCTAGAAATAAAAGTTTCGATTAAGAATAGTATATTTGTTAATTAAGATTTTTAGTAAAAACAAGCACAGCTTTTTGCTGTTTAAGATATATAAATATGGGTTGTAGTAGTTGTGGTTCTGAAGGAGGATGTGGCTCATCTGATAGAGGTGGATGTAGTAAAAGTGGCTCTTGCAGTAGCTATAAATTAAATGTTTACGATTGGTTAAAGGACATCGAACTTCCGCATGGTCAAAAAATGTTTGATTGTGTTGAGGTAAGGTTTAAAAATAGTCGGAAAGAATTTTATAGAAACGTAGATGAATTAAGTCTTAACGTTGGAGATGTTGTAGCTGTTGAAGCAATGTCAGGTCATGATATTGGTACCATTTCATTAACAGGAGAATTAGTAAAAAAACAAATGCGAAAAAATAAAGTCGCATTTGATTCTGAAGAGGTAAAAAAGATATACCGTTTGGCCAAAAAAGGCGATATCGACAAATGGTTTGAAGCTCAAAACCTTGAAAAAGAAACCATGTATAAAGCGAGAACTATCGCTATTGAACAAGGTCTTCAAATGAAAATTAGTGATGTAGAATATCAAGGAGATAAAACAAAAGCTATTTTTTATTATACGGCTGAATCGAGAGTTGATTTTAGGGAGTTAATTAAAAAACTTGCCGAACAATTTAAGGTGAGAATTGAAATGAAACAGATTGGTGTTCGCCAAGAAGCGAGTCGTTTAGGTGGTATTGGTTCATGTGGAAGAGAGTTATGTTGTTCTACTTGGCTTACTGATTTTAGGTCGGTTTCAACCTCAGCAGCTCGTTACCAACAACTTTCTTTAAACCCACAAAAATTGGCTGGACAATGTGGTAAGTTAAAGTGTTGTTTAAATTACGAATTGGATAGTTATGTCGATGCACTAAAAATATTTCCTGATAATAACATTAAGCTTAAAACGGCAAAAGGTAGAGCCTTTTTCAGAAAAATGGATATTTTTAAAGGGGTGATGTGGTACTCTTACGAAAGTGACCCTATTAAATTTATTGAGCTAAAAGTAGAGCGTGTAAATGAGATTCTTGCACTAAATAAAGAAGGAAAAGACCCACAAGATTTAATGGATTTTGTAGAGAAAGTTGTTGAAATAAAATCACCTAATTACGAAAATGTTGTTGGTCAGGATAGTTTAACTCGTTTCGACAAACCTAAAGGCAATAAAAACAAACGCAAAAAGAACAACAATAGAAAACCTAACAATAACCCAAACGGCAACAATAATAATAAGCCGAATCACAACGAAAATAAACCTAAAACTCCACAAAATACGGGAGGTAACAATAAAGGGAAAAGACCAAATAAAAACAGAAAACCAAACAACAACAATAATAACAATAGAAACAATCCCAAACCTGAAAAAAGTTAAACATGCCTTTTAAACAACTGCATACTTTTTTAGATCGACCAAAATCATTCTTTGCAATAACGTTGGTTTGTCTTTTTCTTTTTTCTTGCGACAGCAATAAAATGTTTGAGCAGTACGTTGAGGTTGAGAATGGTGTTTGGAAAAAAGAAAACTTAGCAAAGTTTACTGTTGATGTAACGGACACAACAAACGCTCACAATTTATATATAAATGTTAGAAACAAAGGGGATTATCCTTATAGTAATCTCTATTTATTTGTAACCATTCAAGGACCAGATGGTGGCTCAAGCACAGATACTGTAAATTGTGTTTTAGCAGACAAGCGAGGAAAATGGTTAGGAAAAGGTATTGGCGATTTGTGGGATTTAAGACTCCCATATATTGGAGGTTTTAAGTTTGCTCAATCAGGAAAATACACTTTTACCTATGAACAAGCAATGCGTGTTGAAAACGGCGTAGAAGGAATAGCAGATTTAGGTTTACGAATTGAAAGAAAAGACAATTAATGACTAAAAAACAAGATAACAAACCAAATTTTATTAAGTGGGTATTTATCACTTGGGGATTGGTTGTCGTGCTTCCTTTCTTTATTTTTTTCATCACTATGTGGGCAGCCAAAACGGGCTCATTAGGTTTTGACCCTCTTCCTTCTTTAGAAGAATTAGAAAACCCTAAAAGCAATTTAGCCTCAGAAATTTTTACCGCCGATGGTAAAATGATAGGTAAATATTTTAAAGAAAATAGAACCAACGTAAAGTTTGAAGAATTATCTCCTTTTTTAGTGAATGCACTAATTGCTACTGAAGATGAGCGTTTTAGAAGTCATTCAGGAATAGATTTTAGAGGGTTAATGCGAGCTGTTGTTAATTTAGGGAGTGCTGGTGGAGCAAGTACGATTACACAACAATTGGCTAAAATGATGTTTAACGAACCTGCACAAAGTAAATTGCAACGTGTAGGACAAAAATTACAAGAGTGGATTTTAGCTGTAGAACTTGAAAAACGTTACACCAAAAACGAAATTATTGTAATGTATTACAACAAGTTCGATTTTATTTATAATGCCGTTGGTATTAAGTCTGCCTGTAATGTTTATTTCAACAAAAATCCAAAAGATTTAAACCTTGAAGAAGCTGCTGTTTTGGTTGGAATGGCTAAAAACCCTTCATTGTACAACCCAAAACGGTTTCCTGAAAATGCGTTAAAACGTAGAGAAGTGGTTTTTGCCCAAATGAAAAGAAGTGAGCTGATTTCACAAGAAGAATACGATTCATTAAGAGTGCTTCCAATTATGTTGGATTATAAACTAGTTGATCATAAAGAAGGTATTGCTCCTTATTTTAGAGAAACCTTACGATTAAAACTACAGTCTCTTTTAGATTCAAAAGACGAAGATGGAAATTTAATTTACGCTAAAAAAGATGGAACTCCTTACAATATTTATAAGGATGGGTTAAAAATACACACTACGCTAAATTCACGAATGCAAAAATATGCTGAATGGGCTGTTGAAGAATACATTGCAAAAGTTCTTCAAAAACAATTTAGTAACTATTTATCAAAAGTTAGAACCAAACATTATCCTTATGATGGAGGTCATAATGGAATATCAGAAAAACAATATACTTCCATTATGGAATCTGCAATGGAAAACACTCCTCGTTATCGAATTTTAGCGGGGCAAGAATGTGAAAATTGTGGAAGAAGAGGAAAAATAATAAAAAAAGAAGGTGATTTTTATATCTGTCAAGCAGAAGATTGTGGTAATAAAAGAAAAGTTTTTCCTTTAGATTCTATTCCATCTATTTTTGATAAAAAAATTAAAATGGAAGTGTTTTCTCATCAAGGAGCAATTGACACTTTATTATCTCCAAATGATTCATTAAAATACTACAAAACATTTTTACATGCTGGATTAATGTCTGTTGACCCGCATACAGGATATATAAAAGCTTGGGTAGGTGGTGTAAACTATCAAAATTTTGCTTACGACCACGTTACAAGTACTCGTCAAGTTGGCTCTACGTTTAAACCTTTTGTTTATTCTACAGCAATACAAAATGGATATTCTCCTTGCCATGAAGTAACAGACACCCGATACACTTTTCATAAAGGAGAGTTTGGACTATTAAAAGATTGGACACCAAAAAACTCTGACGGTTCTACCGGATGTAATGTTTCAATAAAATATGCTTTAGCAAATTCGATGAATACCATTACTGCTTGGATTATGAAACAATTTGGACCACAGGCAGTAATTGACCAAGCTCGGGCAATGGGAATCACAAGTCCTCTTGACCCTGTTCCATCTCTTTGTTTGGGTGTTGCCGATATTAGTGTGTATGAAATGGTTGGTGCAAATGCCTCTATGGCAAATAAAGGCGTGTGGATAGAGCCGAGTATGTACACGAGAGTAGAAGATAAATTTGGGAATGTAATTGTTGATTTTAAACCAAAAACGAACGAAGCCATGAGTGAAGAAACAGCTTATGTAATGCTTGATTTAATGAAAGGGGTTGTGGATGGAGAATACAATAAATGTATAGGTGATTTAAGAAAATCGAAAGGCAAATCTCCTATGTACACTTCTGGAACAGGAATGCGTTTAAGAGGTTCCATTTCAGAATCGAGACCTTATGTAGGACACAGATACCCAATAGCTGCAAAAACAGGAACAACACAAAACAATTCTGATGGTTGGTTTATGGGTATAACCCCTGATTTAGTTACTGGAGTTTGGGTTGGTGCTGATGAAAGAGCTGTTCGTTTTACCCCAACATCTATGGGGCAAGGAGCAAACACTGCATTGCCTGTTTGGGGTTATTATATGCAAAAAGTTAAGGCTGATAAAAAGTTAAATTATCCTGATAAGGATTTTGAAAAACCTGAAAAACCATTAAATATAGAATTAGATTGTGTAAAATACAATTTAGGCAGCTCAATTGGTGGTGGGTATAATGATGAAGTACCATATTAAAAATAAATTATGGCTATAAATAAAGTAGTGGCTAACGCCAAAGAAGCAACAAAAGACATAAAAGACAACATGACCTTAATGTTAGGTGGTTTTGGTTTGTGTGGAATACCCGAAAACTGTATTACAGAATTAGTTAATATGAATGTGAAAGGGTTAACTTGTATTTCAAACAATGCAGGAGTTGATGATTTCGGTTTAGGTCTTTTATTGCAGAAAAAGCAAATCAAAAAAATGGTTTCTTCTTATGTTGGAGAAAACGATGAGTTTGAAAGACAAATGTTAAGTGGAGAATTAGATGTTGATTTAATCCCTCAAGGTTCTTTAGCAGAAAGATGTAGAGCTGGTGGTGCGGGAATCCCTGCTTTTTATACCCCTGCTGGCTATGGAACTGAAGTTGCTGAAGGAAAAGAAGTTAGAGTTTACAATGGTAAACCACATATTTTAGAAGAAGCATTAATTGCTGATTTTGCTATCGTAAAAGCATGGAAGGGAGATACTGCAGGAAATTTAATTTTTAAAGCTACTGCACGAAACTTTAATCCAATGATGGCAATGGCGGGTAAAATTACCATTGCAGAAGTAGAAGAATTAGTTCCTGAAGGAGAATTGGATCCTAATTTTATTCATACCTCAGGAATATTTGTACAACGAATTTTCCAAGGAGTGAATTATGAGAAAAGAATTGAACAACGAACTGTAAGACAAAAAGGATAATTACCGAACGTCATTGCGAGGGAAGCATGGCCGAAGCAACCTTATATAAAAAGATTGCTTCATACGTTTCACTTCATTCGCAATGACGAGCACTTAAAATATTTATAAGAATGCTTGATAAAACAGGAATCGCAAAAAGAATTGCACAAGAATTAAGAGATGGTTGGTATGTAAATTTAGGAATTGGTATTCCTACTTTGGTCGCCAACTTTGTAAATAAAGATATTACCGTTGAATTTCAATCAGAAAATGGAATTTTAGGAATGGGACCTTTCCCTTTTGATGGAGAGGAAGATGCCGACATGATAAACGCTGGTAAACAAACGGTTACTTTACAACCTGGTGCTTCTATTTTTGATTCAGCAACAAGCTTTGCAATGATTAGAGGACAACATGTTCAGTTAACCGTTTTAGGTGCTATGGAAGTAGCCGAAAATGGAGATATTGCCAACTGGAAAATTCCTGGAAAAATGGTTAAAGGAATGGGTGGAGCAATGGATTTAGTGGCTTCTGCAGAGAACATCATTGTTGCCATGATGCATACCAACAAAAAAGGAGAAAGTAAATTACTTAAAACGTGCTCTTTACCATTAACTGGTGTTGGCTGTGTAACCAAAGTAGTTACAAATTTGGCTTATTTAGAAATTAAAGATGGTGCTTTTCATTTAGTTGAACGTGCTCCGGGAGTAAGTGTTAAAGAAATACAAGCGGCAACAGAAGGAACTTTAATTGTTCCTGACAATGTTCCTGAAATGAAGTTAGATTAAAATCAATCCCGTCCTAAATAAATTATAAAAAGAGAGAATGATTTTTAAGTATCTCAATTAACTTTGAGTTGCAAACAAAAAAAAACAATTCTCTCATGTCAAATATAACTTTATTTGGGCAGATAATTCAAAAATTAGACCGCTCAATTTTCAAGAAATTAGTTTTAAATCACAAAACAGACAAACATCAAAAAGGATTTGATAGTTGGTCTCATTTAACCTCAATGTTATTTTGTCATTTCGCTAAAAGTCAATCATTACGGGATATAAGTAATGGATTACGTTCTGCAACAGGTAATTTAAATCATTTAGGAAATGTACATCGACCAACAAAATCAAATTTAAGCTATGTTTATTTTTCTTCAAAAAGAAGAAACAGCAATAATAAAACAGATGTTATTATTTGACTTTAACAATGAAGAAAATTTTGAATTTTCAAATGTGATGAGAAAAAACATATTATCAATGATTTTAGAATATTACTCGCTACATTCATATAATTTAAAGAACTTAAAATCAAGAGAAATATTA